>CABQCN010000044.1 GCA_902462635.1 uncultured Oscillospiraceae bacterium | reverse complement strand
CGTCGCGATCACGGATCACGGCACGGCGCAGGCCTATCCCGATATGTTCAACGCCATGAAGCGGGCCACGGCGAAGGGGGAGCCGGACGCGCTGAAACTGATTTACGGCTGCGAATGCTACCTGTGCGACAGAACGCCGGAAATGACGGACGAGCAGGCGAAGAAATTGCCATCCTGGCATTGTATTATTCTGGTAAAGAACCTGACCGGCCTGAAAAATCTGTACAAACTGATCTCCTATTCCAATTTAAAATACTACCATAAAAGGCCGCGGATGCCGCGCTTCGAAATCGAAGCGCACCGGGAGGGTTTGATTATCGGCAGCGCCTGCTCCGAAGGAGAGCTGTTCGACGCGGTGCTGCACGAGGAAGCGGAAGAACGCCTCGAAGAAATCGCCGCGTTTTACGATTATCTGGAAATCCAGCCGTTGGAGAACGACATGTATCTCGTGCGCGAAGGCATGGCGGAAAGCCTCGAAACGGTGAAAAATATCAACCGGCACATTATCGCGCTCGGAGATAAGCTCGGCAAGATGACGGTTGCCACCTGCGACGTACACTTCCTGAACCCGGAAGACGCAATATACAGAAGCGTTTTACAAGCCGCGCAGGGATTCCGGGAGGCCGACAGCCAGCCGCCGCTCTATCTCCGGACAACGGAGGAAATGCTGCACGAATTCGAATACCTCGGAGAACGTGCTTATGAAATCGTCGTGGAGAACACGCGCCGCATCGCGGATCAGATCGAAGCAATCCGCCCGGTTCCGGACGGCTTCTATCCGCCTGTGATCGAAGGCTCCGATGAAACGCTCCGCACGAGCTGCTATGAAAAGGCGCATCAGATTTACGGCGAAACGCTTCCGGAGATCCTGGAAGAACGGCTGGAGCGGGAATTGAATTCCATTATCAACAACGGGTATTCCATTATGTATATCACCGCGAAGGAGCTCGTCGCGGAATCGGCGCGCAACGGCTATCAGGTTGGTTCCAGGGGATCCGTCGGATCCTCCGTGGCGGCATTTATGGCCGGGATCACGGAGGTAAATTCGCTGGCGGCGCATTACCGCTGCGACAAATGCCATTATTATGAATTCCATGAAAACGAGGGGTATGACTGCGGCTTCGACATGCCGGAAAAAATCTGCCCCCAGTGCGGCGCGCCCCTGATACGCGACGGCTACGATATCCCGTTCGAAACCTTCCTGGGATTCAAGGGAGATAAGGTACCGGATATCGACCTGAACTTCGCGTCCGAAGACCAGCCGAACGCGCATAAATATACGGAAGTTTTATTCGGAAAAGGCCATGTGTTCCGCGCCGGCACAATCGCGGGTCTTGCCGACAAATCGGCGCGCGGCTACGTGCTGAAATATCTGCAGGAGCGCGGAAAACAAGTGTCGAATGCCGAAATCAACCGGCTCGCAAGCGGCTTTGAAGGGGTGCGCAAAACGACGGGCCAGCACCCGGGCGGGATCATCGTCATCCCGCGGGACAAAGAAATTTATGATTTTACCCCCGTGCAGCATCCGGCAGAAAAAGAAAATTCCGACACGATCACGACGCACTTCGATTATCATTTTCTGCATGACAATATCTTAAAATTGGATATACTAGGTCATGATGGCCCGGCGATGCTGAAACTGCTGGAAGAATATACGGGAATCGACAGCCTGACGGTAGATATCAATGATCCGGACATGCTTTCGCTGTTCAATTCATCGAAAGCATTGGGACTCAAGGAAGAATTGCTCAAGAAACCGATTCCGCTCGGCACGCTCGGAATTCCGGAAATGGGCACGAATTTCGTCACGAAAATGCTTCTCGAGACGAAGCCTTCTTCCATATCGGAGCTGGTGCGGATCTCCGGACTTTCTCACGGGACGGACGTATGGAACGGAAACGCGCAGACGCTGATCAAGGAAGGTACCTGTACGCTTTCGCAGGCGATCTGCTGCCGGGACGATATTATGCTGTACCTGATCAATCAGCATCTGGACAAGAAGATGTCATTCGACATCATGGAATCCGTACGCAAGGGCAAAGGCCTTAGGCCGGAATGGGAAGCGGCGATGAAGGAGCACAACGTACCGCAGTGGTATATCGATTCCTGTAAAAAGATCAAGTATATGTTTCCGAAGGCGCATGCCGTGGCGTACGTTACGCTCTCCCTGCGGATCGCATGGTATAAGCTTTATCAGCCCGTCGCCTATTACGCCGCGCGTTTTTCCCTGAAACTCGACGACTTCGACGGCACGTTTATGATCCATGGACTCGACAGAATGTACGGGAAAATGGCGCTTTTAAATCTGGTCAACGGGCCGGATGACGCGGATATCGCCGACGACACGGAGGGCGATGCGGACGACGACGGAGGTTCCGCCGGCAAGAAAGGCGATGTCAGCGCCAAAGAGAAAGCGCAGGCGGCGCTTTACAGCCTGCTGGTGGAAATGTATGCCAGAGGCATCGAATTTCTGCCGGTGGATATCTATAAATCCGACGCGAAATATTTCCGGCCGGAGAACGGCGCCATTCGTCCGCCGATCGCCGCCTTTCAGGGCGTCGGAGAAGCTGCGGCAATGAGCATCGTGAAGGAACGCGACCGCAGAATCGAGAATAACGAAGACTTTCTGTCGGTCGAAGACCTCCAGCTGAGCGCAGGCGTCAATAAGAGCGTTATCGAGACGCTGCGGGCGGAAGGCTGCTTCGAAGGCATGCCCGATACGAACCAGATGTCGCTGTTCGACATGTTTGCGTGAGCCGCGCTTGACGTTTCCCGCAAACAATTATAGAATTAAGATGGAATTTACTCAGAAGAAGGAGTTTGTGGACGGCTTGTTTATCTGCGCGCTGGTCGGCCCGAGCGGAACGGGCAAAAGCCATCGGGCGCTTTGGGTGGCAAAGGAACACAATATCGATTATATTATAGACGACGGACTCCTGATCCGGGGAAACGGCGTTGTGGCAGGCAAGTCTGCAAAACGGGAGAAGACGCGGGTGGGCGCGGTAAAAACAGCGATTTTTACGGATGACGAGCATGCGTTCGAAGTTTCCATGGCGCTGAAACAAAACAAAGTGGACCGTCTTCTGATTCTGGGCACTTCGGATGGTATGGTGGCGAAGATCGCAAAGCGTCTCGGCCTGCACGGTATCGATGAAACCGTCTATATCCAGGATATTTCCAGCCAGTATGAGATCCAGCAGGCGCTGAATACGCGGCGCACGGAAGGGAAGCACGTCATCCCCGTTCCGACGCTGGAACTGAAGAAAGATTTTTCCGGGTACATGCTCGATCCGCTCAATCTCCTGCGCCGGAAAGGACTCGGGGATTATGAGATGGTCGGGGAGAAGTCTGTGATCCGGCCGACGTTCAGTTATCTCGGCCGGTATACCATTTCCGATTACACGATTTATCAGCTTGCGGAGCATATTACGAAAAAATGCGAGGGCGTTGCGAATATTACGCGTTTCCGCGCGGAAAAGTCGGAAGATGGCATCCGTATCGAAATGGATCTGATCCTCTATTATGGATATAAGATCCCCACCGTATTCCGCAGGATCCGCGACGCGGTGATCGGAGAGATTGAAACGATGACCTCTCTGAATGTTTCCGCCGTTTCGCTGACGGCCAAAAGCCTGATGCTCAAAGAAGATTATAAAAATAAAAATAAGGATTTTGTGATGGCATGAAAGAAACGATTTATACGATTCCCGTAAACGAAGCATTCGAAACCCCCTGTGAGTGTCCGGTGTGCAACCTGGAGAACCGTTTCGAAACCGACCGCGTCCATTATTATCTCGGACCCTCTTTAATGGAACCCGAGAACCGCATCGAAACGAACGAAAAGGGCTTCTGCGCAAAGCACTTCCAAATGATGTACGCCACGCGCGCAAACCGGCTCGGCCTCGGGCTGATGCTCCATACGCATCTTTGCACGCAAAACCAGAAATTGGAAAAACTGGCGCATTCCTCCGCAGCGGATGCGGAATCCGGAAAAAAGTCGTTTTTTGCCGCGCTGAAGGCCGGCGGGGACCATGCGAAGGCGGCCGAAACCCTATTGCAATATGTTGAAAAATTGCAGGCCGAGTGCTGTATCTGCCAGGATCTGGGGAAAACGATGGAACGGTATTGCGAAGTGATCACCCATATGTATTTTACGGAAAAAGAGTTCCGCCAGCGCTTCGACGGCGGTCTGGGGTTTTGCATGCCGCATTTCGGGATGCTGATCCGGGCGGCAAAGAAAAATTTATCCGGTGCGAAGCAGGAGGAATTTCTCGGTTCCGTGGTGCGGATGCAGCTTGCGAACCTGCGGCGCATCGAAGGGGAAGTCGAATGGTTTACGAAAAAGTTCGACTACAGGAATCAGGACGCTGACTGGGGCAATTCGCGTGACGCCGTGCCGCGGAGTATTGAAAAACTGACCGGGCTGACCGGATTGGAACAATGAGTGCGGATCCGATTCGGGTTACGGAGCATTGTACGGAGTACGGGCTGCCGTATGTGGAATTACGCGGCTGCGCGGAGTTCGATCCGGTACATATTTTTGAATGCGGGCAGTGTTTCCGATGGAACCGTCTACCGGGAGATTCCGTACTTTATACGGGCGTGGCGGCCGGCCGCGTACTGGCCGTTAGCGCGGCGCAGGGGCCGGCGGGAAAAGTGATCACGCTGGCCAATACGGATCTGCGGGGATACGAGGCGTTCTGGAAAAATTATTTCGATTTTGAGCGCGATTATACGCCGATTCGCCATGCGCTTTCTGCGAAGGACGATTATTTGAAAGAAGCCGCCGCCTTCGGGAGCGGCATCCGCATTTTACGCCAGGAACCGTTCGAAACACTGCTTTCTTTTATTCTATCGTCGAATAATAATATTCCCCGCATCAAAGGCTGCATTGAAAAGCTGGCGGCGGCGTATGGGGAGAAAATAGAAGTAAGCGGCGCATTTTCCCGGTACTTATTTGAGAATTCGGATTTGAAAGAATTGCCGGTTTTTTATACCTTCCCGTCCGCGCAGCGTCTTCAAGGCATTCCCGCGCAGACGTTCAGTCTTTGCTGCAAAGCGGGGTACCGATGCGCCTATCTTGAAAACACGGCGCGCGCATACGCGGAATCTCCGTTCGACGCCGCTGCGGCGCGCAGCGCCGCGCTGCCGGAAGCGCGGAAAATGATCCGTTCCTACGGCGGCGTCGGTCCGAAGGTGGCAGATTGCGTGCTGTTGTTTGCGGGACTGCGCACGGACGTATTTCCGGTGGACGTCTGGGTGCGCCGTGTACTGGAAAATCTTTATTTTCAAAGGGAGGTTTCGCCGCGGGCGGCGGAGGCGTTTGCCGCTTCTTATTTCGGAAGTCTCGCGGGATTCGCCCAGCAATATTTATTTTACGCGATCCGCGGACTTGGATTGGATTTCTTTACGGAAAAATACGGGCGGTATTCGAAGGCGATCTGAAGACGCGGCGGATCGATTGCAATTTCCGTTCGGGAAGGAGAAAAAGGAATGGAAAATTACACGGATATCAATGCGAAGATGATTGACCGGTGGGTTGACGCAGGGTGGGAGTGGGGCGTTCCGATCGCAACGGAAACGTTTGCACAAGCCCGCAACGGAAAATGGGACGTATTATTGACGCCGATCAGACCCGTTCCGCACGAATGGTTTCTACCTTTTCTTATAAAAGAACGGCTGGAGGGCGTGAAGCTGCTTGGACTCGCAAGCGGCGGCGGCCAGCAAATGCCGGTTTTTGCGGCGCTCGGCGCGGATTGTACCGTTCTTGATTATTCCGAAAGACAGATTGAAAGCGAACGGAAAGTTGCCCTGCGCGAGGGCTATGAAATCAATACGGTACAAGCAGATATGGCAAAGAAACTGCCTTTTGAAGATGGAAGCTTTGATATCGTGTTTCACCCTGTCAGCAATTGCTATATCGAGAATGTCTGTTCTGTCTGGAACGAATGCTACCGGATTCTGAAGCCCGGCGGTATTTTACTTGCGGGTATGGATAACGGATTTAACTTTCTCATCAATGATTTTACGGTTAGACCGCTTGTGATCGCGAACAAATTACCGTTCAATCCCCTGAAAAACCCGGAGCAAAGAAATCTGCCCGATGAGGAGGGCGTTCAGTTCAGCCATACCTTTGACGAACAGATCGGCGGCCAGTTAAAAGCAGGATTTATGATTGTCGGCGCGTACGAAGATTTTAATAATGACCCGGACGCCATAGCCGATGGCATTCCAGCCTACTGGGCGACAAAAGCGGTAAAGCCCGAAACGGCTTGCATCGCAAAAATTGGGAGTTGACTTTAGCGCAATAAAGTGCTACTATGGCGATGCATTAAATTGCAGAGAGAAAATAGGACAGGGAAAACGAGAAAGGAAGATGGTTATGAAAACCCGGAAAATCACAAAAATCGCAGGATTGCTGTTGTCGGCTGTCTTGCTGGCAGGCTGTTTCGCCGGCTGCAGCGGCAGCGAAGAAAACGAAATGATAATCGGTATTACATATTTCGCGCCCATGAATTATATGGAAAACAATGAGCTGACCGGATTTGAAACGGAGTTTGCAAAAGCCGTGTGCGAAAAAATCGGCATGACGCCGAAATTCCAGGAAATCAACTGGAAAACGAAAGAAAACGAGCTGAACGCGAATACGATCGACTGTATCTGGAACGGCATGACGATCGACGACGAGAAAAAGGAAACGATGCAGATTTCCGTACCGTATATGAAAAATAAGCAGGTAGCCGTCGTATTGAAAGAAAATCTGGAGAAATACAAAGACCTTACCGCCCTGCAGGACGCGGTGATCGTCGCGGAAGCGGGATCGGCCGGGGAAACGGTAGCCACGAAGGACGAAACGTTCAAAGACGCAAAATTTACGGCAGTAGATACGCAGTCAAAAGCGCTGCTGGAAGTAAAATCGAAAACGGCGGATATCTGCCTCGTCGATTACGTCCTGACGATCGGTTCTATCGGGGAAGGTACGAGCTACGAAGACCTCGTCCTCATCGATAGAGAATTTGCGCCGGAGGAATACGGGATCGCGTTCAAAAAAGGCAACACGGAGCTTTGCGACAAAGTCAATAAGGCCATTCAGGAATTGGCGGACGAAGGCAAGCTGAATGAAATCGCATCGAAATATAAGCTGCAGGATCTCCTGCTCGTCAAGCCCCATAAATAAAACGGAGCGTCTTGCATGACGGGATTTGGAGAAGTATCCTTACATTTACTGGAAGGTTTTGGTCTGAACTGCCAGATCTTTCTATACACTTTGCTTCTGGCGCTGCCGCTTGGAATGATTATCACATTCGGTTCTATGGCCAGGTTCAAGCCGGTCAAATACATCGCCAAAGCATTCGTCTGGGTCATCAGGGGCACGCCTCTGATGCTCCAGCTTTTTATTGTCTATTATGCGCCGGGTATTTTATTCAAGGTCACTCTGCCGCGGCAGATTCTCGGCATCGACCAGCGGCTGTTCAGCACGCTGATTGCATTCGTCATCAATTATGCCGCATATTTTTCCGAAGTGTTCCGCGGCGGGATCGAAAGCATCCCCAAAGGGCAATACGAAGCCGGACAGGTGCTGGGAATGACGAAAACGCAGATCTTTTTCAGGGTCGTACTGATGCAGGTGGTAAAACGAACGATTCCGCCGCTCGGCAACGAAATCATCACATTGGTCAAAGACACGTCTCTGGCGAGAGTGATTGCCGTCGCCGAGGTGATCATCGTTACGGAGCCGGCGGGGTAATTTGGCCGTTGTTTTACACGGGCGTGTATTTTCTGCTGTTCTGCGGCGTGCTCACGCTGTTGTTTTCGTATATTGAAAAGAAACTTGATTATTATAAAGGATGAGGTGGGAACATGGCGCTGCTTGAAGTATCCGACATTCAGAAAAGTTTTGGCAAAAACGAGGTGCTGCGCGGCATCAGCTTCGAGCTGGACAAAGGCGACGTGCTGGCAATCATCGGCTCCTCCGGCAGCGGAAAGACGACGCTGCTGCGGTGTCTTAATTTTCTGGAGCGGCCTTCCGGCGGTAAAATTTCCGTCGCGTCCGAAGTATTGTTCGACAGCGCGGATCCGGCTAC
>CABQCN010000043.1 GCA_902462635.1 uncultured Oscillospiraceae bacterium | reverse complement strand
ATCGTGACGATTCCATTGTTCTCTTTTTCCATCGTAAATTTTGCCAGAAGGTCCGCCGGGCGTTTCAAAGTCGCGGGAAGCTGGTTTCGGGATGTCAGAAGGCGCTTCGCGGAGCAGAAAACGGAAAGCAAACAGGAACCGCAGCGCAAAAGCATCAAAAAGCCTCTGAAAACCGATTTTGACGAAATCCCTGCGGCAGACACGGAAACGGTAATCAAATCAAGCTTCGCGGATCTGGACGAACCGGAATTCGCTGATCTGGATCTGGAGAAAGACGATGACTACCATATGGATTTTGAATTTGAAACAACGGCCAACAAAAAGCGGCGCACGGACGCTGCCGCGGATTCTGCGCGGGGCGACATCCGCAGGGAAGAGAATACGGAGATCATCAAAACCGTTTTACCGGGAATGAACAACACCGTGGAAACGAAACTGCCGCCTTCCGAGGACGAGATGGTCAAAGTGACGACGAGTAAATTCGATACGACGTATGACGCGCCGCCTTTTTCTTTGCTGGAAACGGTAGAAGAACCGGAGAACCTGCATGCAGAACAAAAGCGGCAGGCGGCGAAAACGGCACGGAAACTCGAAGAAGTCATGCGGAGCTTCGGAATCGAGGCCAGAGTCATCCATATTTCCAGGGGTTCCACCGTAACGCGGTATGAACTGCAGCCGCATTCCGGCGTAAAGGTCAGCAGAATCAAAAATTTGTCCGACGATATCGCGCTTAATCTCGCGGCTCCCGGCATTCGGATCGAAGCGCCGATTCCAGGGAAAGCCGCCATTGGAATCGAAATTCCGAACGAGGAAGTGCAGACGGTATATCTGCGCGATCTTGTAGAGACCGACGTTTTTTTAAACCACAAATCCGGGCTTGCGTTTTGTCTTGGAGAAGATATTTCCGGGGAAACGATCGTTGCGGATATCGCAAAAATGCCGCACCTTTTGATCGCGGGTTCCACCGGCTCCGGGAAAAGCGTATGCATTAACTGCATGATTACGAGCATCCTGTATAAAGCCTCGCCGGACGACGTGCGCATGATCATGATCGACCCGAAGGTCGTAGAACTCGGCGTTTATAACGGAATTCCGCATTTGCTGATCCCTGTGGTGACGGAACCCAAAAAAGCCGCCGCAGCGCTTGCGTGGGCGGTACAGGAAATGGAAAACAGGTATAAATTATTTGCCAAGTTTGGAATCCGGGATATTAATTCTTATAATAATTATGCGTATGAAAGAAGCCTCGATAAGATGCCCAGAATTCTGGTCATTATAGACGAGCTGGCCGATCTGATGATGGTCGCAAGAGATTCCGTGGAAGAAGCCATCAATCGGATTGCCCAGAAAGCGCGGGCGGCGGGAATCCATCTGGTCGTTGCCACGCAGCGCCCTTCCGTGGACGTTATCACAGGCCTGATCAAATCCAATATCCCTTCCAGAATCGCTTTCAAAGTAGCGTCCCAAGTCGACTCCAGAACGATTTTGGACTATGCCGGCGCAGAGAAACTTCTGGGAAGGGGCGATATGCTGTTTTACCCTGTGGGGAGCATGAAATCGATCCGCGCGCAGGGCGGATTCATTTCCGATGAGGAAATCGAAAATGTCGTGAAATATTTGCAGACGACGTACGGCGCCGCGGAATATGATGAAAAAGTCCATGAGGAAGTCGAAAACGCAAAAATTCCGGAAAAGGGGAGACGGGGAAGCGCGCAGAACGTTTCCGGCGGCGCAGAAGGCGATGTAGATGAACTGTTCCTGGAAGCCGTGCAGATTGCCATCGATGTAAAGCAGATTTCCGCTTCTTATCTGCAGCGGAAATTGGGACTCGGATATAGCCGTGCTTCGAGAATCATCGATCAGATGGAAGAAAAGGGCTATATCAGCGCACGTGATGGCAATAATCCGCGTCATGTATTGATTTCTTCCTTGCCGGACGCATCCGGGGAGTGAGCCGCGGGCAAAAAACACTTGACACAGAAAGGCAGGCTATTGTAAAATATGTCTTGTATAAAAAGTATACGCATTTTTTGTTGATGATATAAATGTCGTACTTTGATAACTAAATTTTAGGAAAGGGGAGGTGTTCATTATGATTAGTATTGGACAGCTTTTAGCAATAATAATCCCCTTAATTTCGATAGCAGCAGTTGGTTGTGGCCTGTGCTGGTATTTTTCTGGAAAGAAATCTTTCAAAAAAGGTTACGATACCAGAAAATCAGAAGCAGAGGCGGTATTCGGAAGCGCGGAAGCGGAAGGCAAGAGAATCGTGAGCGAAGCCGTGAAAGACGGCGAAAACAAAAAACGGGAATGCTTGCTTCTGGCTAAAGAAGAAATACACAAAAGCAGAATTGAACTGGAACGGGAAATTAAGGACAGGCGCAATGAAATTCAGCGCAATGAAAGAAGATTGATACAGAAGGAAGACAGCCTCGATAAAAAGCAGGAATTGTTGGAACAAAAAGAACAGCAAGCCGCAGCCAGAATGGCGGAGGTCGTCAAATATGAGGAAGCCGTAAAGGAAACGTATGAAAAACAAACGGCAGAACTCGAGAAAATCGCTAGTTTGACAAAAGAAGAAGCAAAGACACTGCTTCTTGCAAATGTGGAAAATGAGATCCAGCATGAAACGGTCATGCTGATCAAGGATTACGAAACGAAACTCAAAGATGAGTCGAGAGAGAAAGCACGCGAGATCATCGCGACCGCCATACAGAAATGCGCGGCGGATTATGTTTCGGAAGCTACGATTTCCGTGGTGGCACTGCCGAATGATGATATGAAAGGCAGGATCATCGGACGGGAAGGCAGAAACATTCGTACATTGGAAACGTTAACGGGAATCGACCTGATTATAGACGATACGCCGGAATCCGTTATTTTGTCCGGGTATGATCCGATCAGACGCGAAGTCGCGAGAATCGCACTCGAGAAGCTGATCATTGACGGACGGATCCATCCGGCCAGAATAGAAGAAATGGTCGAGAAAGCGAAAAAAGAAGTCGATCATGTGATCAAGCAGGAAGGCGAGAATGCGACGTACGAAACCGGTGTTTACGGACTGCATCCCGAGATCGTACGGCTCCTTGGCCGTTTGAAATACAGAACGAGTTATGGGCAGAGCGTTCTGATCCATTCTATCGAGGTATCGCGTCTGGCAGGAATCATGGCGTCGGAACTCGGCGTGGATGTGGCGCTTGCCAAGAGAGCGGGATTGGTCCATGATATCGGCAAAGCAGTCGACTTCGAAATGGAAGGATCCCATATCGAGATCGGCGCGGATATCGCCAGAAAATATAAAGAATCGCCGGTGGTCATCAATTCGATCATGGCCCATCACGGAGATGTGGAGCCGGAATCGATTATCGCGGTGCTGGTACAGGCGGCGGATTCGATTTCTGCGGCAAGGCCGGGCGCAAGGCGCGAAACGCTGGAATCTTACATCAAACGGCTCGAAAAACTCGAAGAGATTGCAAATTCTTTTGAGGGAGTCGAGAAGACTTATGCGATCCAAGCGGGACGGGAAGTCCGGATCATGGTGAAGCCGGATAACATATCGGATGACGACATGGTATTGAAGGCGCGGGAAATCGTAAAGAAGATCGAGGACGAGATGGATTACCCGGGACAAATCAAAGTGACGATGATCCGGGAAACGCGAACCGTAGATTACGCGAAATAACGAAAAACTATTGAGGCTCCATGAAGTACGCTTCATGGAGTCCTTTCTTATGTTCCGGAGGAAATTGAATGGATACCGTAACGATTTTATTTGTAGGGGATGTATTTGGCAGTACGGGGCGCGCCGTACTGCGGAACCTGCTTCCTGGACTCAAACGGGAACTGCGTGTCGACGTATGCATCGTGAACGGTGAAAATGCATCGCACGGCAGGGGACTTTCCCTGCACGCCGCAGACGAAATTTACCTTGCGGGCGCAGATTATATCACGATGGGCAACCATACATGGAACCATAATGATATTTATCAATATGCCGATGATTATCCGATCGTTCGGCCTGCAAATTTTGCCGCGTCGCTTCCGGGCAGGGGTTCTGCCGTATTGGAAACCGGCGGATTCGCGGTAGGCGTCATAAATTTACAGGGGCGCGTTTATATGGATCCCTGCGATAATCCTTTCGAAACGGCGTCTGACGAAGTGCAGCGGCTGCGGGAACAGACCTCCGTAATCTTGCTGGATTTCCATGCGGAAGCCACCGCAGAAAAAGCGGCGATGGCATATTACTTAGACGGCCTCGTTACCGCTGTCGTCGGCACGCACACGCATGTGCAGACTGCGGATGAAAGAATACTGCCGGGCGGAACCGCCTTTATTACGGATGTCGGAATGACGGGTCCCCACGACAGCATCATCGGTATGGATAAAAACGGGGTGTTAAACAAATTCATAAGATGCGTGCCGCAGAAATTCAAACCGGCGGAGGGAAACGGCAGATTGCATGCCGTCCTCATAAAAGCTGACGCCGCTACAGGAAAGGCGCTGGAAATCAAACGGCTGTCCATCCCGGACGCGCCGGACGGGAAATAATCGGGCGTTCCTGCCGGGGCGATGAAAAAATTTTGTTTTTAATATTATTTTTATGATCATAAAAATCTTGATTTCCAGCGGTTTCCAGAGCGGGAAATAATGGATTTTTGCCTGTTGAAACGGTAAAATACTTCCTACAAAACATTATTTCAGGAGGCATTAAAAATGGACGTATTAAAAGTTTCATCGAAATCAAATCCCACATCGGTAGCATCTGCGCTGGCTTCGGTTATCAAAGAGGAAGGGGGAGCGGAGCTTCAGGCCATCGGCGCCGGCGCCGTAAACCAGACGATGAAAGCGATCGCAATCGCAAGAGGATATCTTGCAATTTCAGGGAAAGACATTGTGTGTATCCCCGCTTTTTCTGATGTATATATCAACGGAATGGAACGGACTGCACTTCGGTTCGTCGTAGAAAGCATTGATCTGGGATACGCAATCTGATCGATGTTCAAATAAAATCAAATATAGTGAATGAGTTTGGCAGAATGTATTGATTTACGTAAAATTAATATATTCTGCCATTATTGTTTATTTTCTGTGCAAGCATAATACAAATTTTTTTTTTACACTTATTCCAGTAAACTGGATTGTATTTAAATTCTTGATAACCCGTTTTGTCAGAAATTTCGTTGAGGGGATAAGTTTGATAAAGGGAAAACGCTTCATTTCAATAATACTCTGTTATTTGCTGGGATTCTGCCTGCTTCTGCAAACCGCGTGTGACAGGAATGCGGAGCGGGAGCCGAGTGAAATCCGCTTTTGGCATAACTATACGGGAAAGCAGGAAGCCGTATTTAAAATGCTCGCGGAAACGTATAATTCCACGCTGGGGAAAAACCGCGGAGTCCGAATCGTTCCTGTATATAAGGGTACGGATGAGATTGCGGCATATTTTTTGGCGTCTTTTAAACAAAGTGAAGATTCTGATTATCCGGAAATATCCGTCATCTCTAATGAGATTGCTTACGAAGCAATGTGCAGAAGCCTGATTGTAAGCGCGGAATCCTATCTGACCGGAGAAGCGCTTTCCGGCTACTTTCCGGATTTTTTAAATGAAGGCAGATTTACCGGGAAAGCGGAAACTTATATTTTCCCGATCACAAAGGTATCTGACATAACGCTCGTCAATGATTCGCTATGGAGATACTTCTACAGCGACAATAATGCCGATACTGCGCAATGGTCGACCTGGAAGGGAATCATGGACCTTGCGCGGCAATATTACGATTGGTCCGGGGGGAAGGCGCTGTTCGCGCTGGAGTCCGTACAGGATTATATTTTTACGTATTCCGCGCAGCAGCTGCCCGCGATTATTCAGGCGGGAAACAAAGAAATTAAAATCAATACGAATAAAGAGACGCTTCGCGCAATCTGGGATTTTTATTACAGCGGAGTGGTTCGGGGATATATTTTACAGACGGATGATATCCAGAACGCGCTTGCGGCGGGGGACATCATGGGCTATGCCGGCATTCCGCGTGACAGCTCGTATTTTCCGAAGCAATTCCAAAATCATATGGGTGGCATGAGTGCCCTGCTTTTGTCCGCGATGCCGTATCCCTCGGTCAATACCTCACGGATCATTGCGCCGCAAAAAGGATCCGGCGTGGCGGTTTTTAATCATGGGGATAAGATCAATCAGGAATGTTATTCCTTTCTGCATTGGTTTTGCAGCAATGAGAGCATCATTCAGTTCAGTGCGGAAAACTGCGAAATTTCCTCCTATAAAGAGTCTTATTCTGAAGCCGTAACAAAAGATTATCTGAATAAGCTTTCTTTATTTGATAATATCCAGTATAACATGCTGAGCGTATCCATCGATCAGGCGCGGGAAGGCGCGACATATGCGCCTACCGGGTTTATCGGCTATGATTCTTTCTGCGAGGAACTTACGGCCTCTCTCGTTGATGCGGCGCGGCGCGGCCGCGCGGAGGTTTCTTCTCTATGTGAAGCGGGCGCTTCCTATTCTGCCGCCGTTGGGCGCGTGGATACCGACAGCGCTTTTGAAACATGGTATCATTCCGTCGTGGAGCTGGCGTCAAAATATTAACAGTTCTGCATTTCTTTGTAAAAATATTTGTTGACATTCTCTATAAAATAACGGTAGAATACAAAAGCATGCATTTTTGAAGCGTGCGCTGCAGGATGGCAGGAACGCGGCGGACCCCAAAGCCGCGCAGACCATGATTTTTGTTTCGGAGGATGGAAGTATGGCAGTTAAAATCGCTTTTGTAGCCTTGTTTTTTGCGGCGACGTTATTGCTTGGCTTTTTTTACCAGAGAAAAGTCAGAAGCATGGATGATTTCGTACTGGGGGGACGGAGCGTCGGACCCTGGCTTACCGCGTTTTCTTATGGGACGTCTTATTTTTCAGCAGTTGTATTTATCGGATACTCCGGCCAATTCGGATGGAATTTCGGCATATCGGCTTTCTGGATCGGTCTTGCGAACGCGCTGCTTGGCAGTCTTGCGGCCTGGGCCGTGCTGGGCCGCAGAACGCGCGTTATGACGAATCATCTCGGCGCAGCGACGATGCCGGAGTTTTTTTCAAAAAGATACCGGAGCAGACCGCTCAAGCTGGCGGCCGCATTTATCATATTTATATTTTTAGTCCCGTATTCCGCTTCGGTATATAAAGGCTTATCGGGAATTTTTTCCATAGCATTCGGGATCGATTTCAAGTATTGTATCATCGGGATGGCGCTGCTGACCGGAATCTATGTGGTTCTCGGCGGATACATGGCCACGGTGGCAAATAATTTCATTCAGGGAATCATTATGCTGGCCGGAATTCTGATGGTCGTATTTGCGGTTTTAAACGGAAAAGGCGGTTTCACCGAAGCGGTGAAGTCTCTTTCTGCGATCGAGGCCGCGCCGGGTACCGCGGGAGAAGGCATGAAGGGCGCTTATACCTCGTTATTCGGACCGGATCCGCTTGGGCTTCTCGGCGTGATGATTCTGACGAGTCTCGGTTCCTGGGGGCTGCCGCAGATGGTACATAAATTCTATACGATAGACAGTGAAAAATCTATCAATAAAGGGGCCATCATATCGACCGTATTTGCGCTGACCGTGGCGGGCGGTTCTTATTTTATCGGCGGATTCGGCAGGTTGTACGTTCCGGCCGGGGCAGGCGGCGGACCTTCCGTCGCCTACGACGAAATCATGCCGCAGATGCTTGCCGGCGTTCTTCCCGATATTCTGATGGGGCTTGTCGTCGTACTCGTATTGTCGGCGTCAATGTCTACGCTTTCTTCCCTCGTGATTTCGTCCGCTTCTACGCTGACGGTGGATTTTGTAAAAGGCTTTTTGAAAAAAGACATGCGGGATAAGCAGCAGATGTTTCTCACGCGCCTGTTCTGTATTTTGTTTATCCTCGTTTCTCTGATCCTCGCGCTGTATCCCGGCGCGCTGATTACGAATCTAATGGCAATTTCCTGGGGCGCGCTTGCAGGCGCTTTTCTGGCGCCGTTCCTATATGGCTTATATTGGAAAAAGGTGACAAACGCCGCCGTGTGGATCAGCTTTGCCGTAGGGATTGGATTCGTCGTATGCAATATGATATTCGGCTTTATGTCGGGTACGGGAGCCGGAGCGGCTTCTATGCTGATCACACTCGCTCTCGTTCCTGTCGTCAGC
>CABQCN010000042.1 GCA_902462635.1 uncultured Oscillospiraceae bacterium | reverse complement strand
GGAACTTCCGCCGAGCGCAAACGCGCCATGCTCCAGCCTGCGCTGAAATTCCACGCCGCCAAGCACATCGTCTCCGGGAAAATCCTCCGGAGAAACGCTGACGAGGATCGCCGCATTCGCATTCCGCCCGGCGCGGTCATAATTGCTCATACCGTTCGTGACCAGTCCGCCCGGTTCGGAAGCGGCGGCGGCGACGATGCCGCCCGGACACATGCAGAAGGTATAGACGCCTCTGCCGTTGGCCGCGCGGTGCGATAACTTATAATCCGCGGGGCCGCTGCAAGCGCGCATCAGCCGTACGGACGGACCGTATTGCGCGGCATCGATATCCGCCTGCGGATGTTCGATCCGAAGTCCCACGGAGAAAGCCTTTTTCTCCATTGCAATCCCCTGCTGCCGCAGCATCGCAAACGTATCGCGCGCGCTGTGGCCGATCGCCAGAATAATGCAGTCCGTGTCCAGGACAGATTCCGTATCCGCGCGGCGCACCTTGGCGCCGCATACGGCGGAACGCGCACCTTCCTGCCGTACGCAGATCCCGCTCAGGCAGGAACCGAAACGGATCTCCGCACCTTTGCTAAGGAGATATTCTCTAATATTCTTAACAATTTTCCGCAGGATATCCGTACCGATATGCGGTTTATTTTTATATCGTATTTCCGCCGGCGCCCCGAAGCGGACGAAAGTTTCCAGCACGAACCGGCCTGCGGTATCCTTCTCCCGGATCAGACTGTTTAATTTTCCGTCGGAAAACGTGCCTGCGCCGCCCTCTCCGAACTGGATGTTGGATTCCGGATCCAGCCTTCCCTGCTTCCAGAATAAACGGACGTCTTCCACGCGTTCTTCTACGCATCGTCCCCGTTCCAGGATAATGGGCCTGCATCCCGCTTCCGCCAGAAGGAGGCCGGCAAACATCCCCGCCGGGCCAAAGCCGACCACAACGGGCCGCGGGCCGCCGCGCCCGGAGGCCGCCGATTTGTCCCGAATACGTTCGATATAGGCGTCGAATGCATTCTCCGGCTTTGCGATGACCGTAAAATGCGCAGAATCCGCTTGTTTTAGGGAGCAGAAAAATTCGGCGTCCACCGTATATACGAACAACGGTTCCGCCTTTTTACGAAGATCCGGAGATTTCCGGTAAATTGAAATGCCGCCTGCCAAGCCGCGCTCGATCCGCAGAATCTTACAAATTTTACGGAGCAGCAGTTCCCGTTCTTCCTCCGGGTTTGCCGCCGCGCCGGCCGGCAATTTGATTTCCCTGATCCTGATCCACATCGAAAAAGCCCCCTTCTCATCCGATCCAGTATATCCGCTGCGGCCGGTACTGTCAATTTTCTAAAAATTACCGTTTTCCACAGGAACAAACGGACACGATCACATTATATTCCGAAAATAAAGGCACGTATGGTATGGGAAATTCATCCGGCTTATGGTATGATATCTTTATCTTATTTTATTGACAGGAGCGGAATGCGCATGTTTGAATTGATCTGTTATTCCAAATGCACCACTTGCCGGAAGGCGCAAAGCTGGCTCGATGCAAATCACATTTCCTACCGGATCCGCGATATCAAAACGGAAAATCCCTCAGCGGAGGAACTGCGCGCATGGCAGACGGCAAGCGGCCTCCCGCTGCGTAAATTTTTTAACACAAGCGGACTGAAATACAAAGAGTTCGGCTTGAAAGACAAGCTGCCCGCGCTGGAGGAAGCGCAGCAGGTTTCGCTTTTAGCATCCGATGGTATGCTCGTAAAACGTCCGCTGCTCATCCGCATGGAGAAAGGCGCTCCAGCCGTTTTGGTGGGATTCCGGGAAGCCGAGTGGCGGCAAATTCTTTAAAAGAATGTATCATTTTAAAAAATACAAATCGATCCTGTCCCCCAAAAACGGCATGAATATTTACCGCGGCTGCACGCATGGCTGCATCTATTGCGACAGCCGCAGCAAGTGTTATGAAATAAACCACGATTTCGAAGATATCGAGGTCAAAACGGATGCGCCCGCCATGCTGGAAGCGGAGCTTCTGCGAAAACGAAAAAAAGGCATGATCGGTACGGGTTCCATGTGCGACCCCTATATGCATATTGAAAAAACACTGCTGTATACGCGCGGCTGTCTCGAAGCAATCGAACGGCAGGGGTTCGGGGCAGCGATCCTGACAAAATCCGATCTCATACTGCGTGACCTCGATCTGTTAAAGAAAATAAACGAACGCGCCAGATGCGTCGTACAGATGACCCTGACGACGTATGACGAAACGCTCTGTAAAATCATAGAACCCCGCGTCTGTACGACGTACAGGCGGTATGAAACGCTTAAAATTTTACACGAAAACGGTATTCCGACCGTGGTCTGGTTCACGCCGATGCTGCCGTTTCTGAACGATACCGCAGAAAACATCCGCGGCATTCTTTCTTATTGCCGCGACGCCGGCGTTTCCGGCGTTCTCTGCTTCGGCGCCGGCGTCACGCTCCGCGAGGGAGACCGGGAATATTTTTATGAAGCGCTGGACAAACATTTTCCGGGCGTCAAAAATAAATATATCAAAACGTTCGGTTACGCCTACGAATGCGCCAGCCCCAACAGCGACAGTCTAATGGCGCTGTTCCGCGAAGAATGCAGGAAATACGGAATCGTATCCGATATCGGTACAATATTCGATTTTATTTTTACGCTTGACCGGGAACCTCCGCCGCGGCAGCTGTCTCTGTTTGACGACCTTTAATCCTGTGATTGCGCAAACGTCGCCCAAGTATCAATTATACGCGTTCTTTGACTGCCGCAAAGCCATGCTCCAAATCAGCTATAATATCGTCGATATGTTCCGTTCCGATAGAAAGGCGCACGGAAGCCGGCTTAATACCGAAGAACCGCAATTCTTCCGCACGCATCTGTGAATGCGTCGTGGAAGCAGGATGGATTACCAGCGATTTAACATCGGCGACGTTCGCGAGCAAGGAAAAGAGTTCCAGAGATTCCGTAAACCGCCGCGCTGTTTCTTCGCCTCCTGCGATTTCGAACGTGAAAATCGATCCTCCCCCATGCAGATAATATCGCCGGTACCGTTCTTTCTCGCGTCCTTCGGCAAGCGCCGGATGATGGACGCACGCCACCTGCGGATGGCGGCTCAGATATTCCACGACCTTCAGCGCATTCTGCGTATGGCGTTCCACACGCAGCGAGAGCGTTTCCAAGCCCTGCAACAGTAAAAAAGAATGGAACGGCGATAGGCAGGCGCCCGTATCCCGCATCAGCGTTGTGCGGATTTTCATAAGATACGCCAGATTTCCGCAGGCGTCCGTAAAGACCGCGCCGTGATACGATGGGTTCGGCTGTGTGAGTCCGGGAAACTTCCCGCTTGCAGCCCAGTCGAATTTTCCGCCATCCACGATTACACCGCCCATTACGGTCCCGTGACCGCCGATAAATTTTGTGGCGGAATGTACGACGATGTCGGCGCCATGTTCCAGCGGACGGAACAAATACGGCGTCGCAAAGGTATTATCTATAATGACGGGAATTCCGTTTTCATGCGCGATTTCAGAAATGGCCTCCAGATCGGCGATATCGGAATTCGGGTTGCCCAGGGATTCAAGGAAAAATGCTTTTGTATTGTGACGGAACGCTTTGCGGAAATTCTCGGGGTCGCTGCTGTCTACAAAAGTCGTCGTAATGCCCGATTCCCGCAAGGTATTTGCAAAGAGATTATAAGTTCCGCCGTACACGGCGCCCGCAGATACGATATGATCCCCGCAGACAGCGAGATTCCGGATCGCGTAAGTAATCGCCGCAGAACCCGAGGCAGTCGCAAGCGCGCCCGCGCCGCCTTCCAGCGCCGCAACGCGCTGTTCGAACACGTCGGAAGTGGGATTCATCAGTCTTGTATAAATATTCCCGCTCTCGGTTAGGGCAAAGCGGCCCGCTGCCTGGGCGGAGTCTTTAAAAACATAAGAGGTTGTCGCATAGATCGGGACGGCTCTCGCCCCCGTAACAGGATCCGGCCGCTCCTGACCGGCGTGAATCGCAAGCGTTTCAAATTTATAATTCTTGTTGTTTGACATCGTTAAACTTCCTTTCGTAAATGAGTTTGGAATGTTTTATAACGCAATACGACCTCCGCACATTCGCCCGAACCGGAAATTTGCCCTTATCAAACGTTCAAAATAATTTTCCAGCGCAATCAACCTACCTTTATTATGGGTTGTCGCAAATCATAGCAAGAGCAACCTATCTTGTCAATAGGTTTTTCTCTTTTATTTTAAAAAATCCGCCAACGTGATTCCCGCAAAAAAATCTTGGATCAGTTCGTCCAGCTTGCGCCACATCGGCAGTGTTTTACATTCCTCTGCGCGCGGGCAGCGGATCGGATCGCAGTCCAGGCACGCGACCGGAGCAAGCCGGCCTTCCGTAAGCTTCAAAATACGCGCAACCGTATATTCGCCAGCGCCCCGCGTCAGGCGGTAACCGCCGCCTTTCCCACGTAGACCGGTTACGAATCGCGCCTGTACCAGAATCTTTATAATGCTTTCCAGATATTTCTCCGAGATATTCTGCCGTTGCGCGATTTCTTTCAACGGAATATACCCGCCATCTTCATGCTCCGCAAGATCGATCATGACGCGAAGCGCGTACCGGCCTTTCGTGGAAACCATCATTTCACGCCGCCTCCTTCTTGTAAAGCCTATCATACCACAGGGTTTATAGGGAATCAATTTTTTATAATTATGCGTACTCAGGAAGACGAGCCGTTCGCTACACAAAACATTTTTTCACAAGCGGCCGCATCGCGGCGCGTTACTTTTTCGTTTAATTGCTCATAAATTTCATGCATTTCCGGAATCAGCCTCTCCGCAAACGCCGCCGGATCCTGCACAGACGCAGAAAGAAATTTTGCACTTTTAAGATATTTCTTATATGTTATCATTGACGTCTTCGGGACCTTCCTATAATGCATTTTCATATGTTCTGCAAAACTTTTTGATCCATCTATTGCCGTCTCGTGATTGCCCTTCATTTGAAGATAGGCGGATTGCATCTGACACAGTCTGTTTCGTTCCTGATACAGTACAATCCTTTGAAGTATTTTTTTTGCTTCTTTCCTATGTACTCTTGTTAATTTTCTAATATATTTGTTCAGGAAATATTCACTGAAACAAATACATTCCCCTTCAAAATTACACAGATCCTCATAAGGATGCCTATCTAAAATTTCATTAATTTCATATTCCAATTTCTTTTCGCATTCAGGATCCAGCAGCGCCATATATTCCAGATGTTTTTGGAACATCCGCCTTCTTGAATCTTCAAACCAAACCCGTTCTTCCTCCGGATTCTGAGCCGCCGCGTATTGAACCACTTCTTTCAGGCAGGCATATTTCATATCCTCGTAACGTTCCGTAGAATATAGGACGTTCCGATTCCCTCTTTCGTCTAAATAATTTAAAAAATAAAAATGTCCGTCGAACGTAACATACAATACGTTCCAGGATACTTTCGGAATATCGAAGCGCATAGTAAAATGCGTAAAATCTTTCGGTATTTTTAATAGGGCCGCCTCGACTTCTTTCTGTAATTCTTCCAGCATTTTCTGCTCCGTCTTCTTTTATTTTACTCACAATACGTAACGATATTTTTATGTCTCCGGATTGATTGTTACGAGTACTTCCGTGACCGCACGCGCAGTAGCGTTGGATACGCACAGCGTCAGGTTTCGGTAAGAAAAACGATCTCCGAGTTTCGGCATATGTTCCGATTGGCGGAGGATCCATCCGTTCAACGATACAAAGTCGCCGTCTTCTTCGTCTTCCCTGACGTCAAGCTCCTCCAGAAGTTTTTGAAAACTGCAGCGGCCGGATACTTTATATTCCGTATCGGATATTTTTTCAATCTCATTGACCACGACATCGTGTTCGTCCCAGATCTCGCCGACCAGTTCTTCCAAAATATCTTCCAGCGTCACGATTCCGAGCGTTCCGCCGTATTCATCTACAATCAAAGCGATATGCGAACGCTTTTGCTGCAAAATACGCATCAATTTTGAAATTTTTATATTCGGGCGAATCACGACAATGGGAAAAATGATGCTGCCAAGCGGCTCCTTTTTTTCGATTACATGCGTGTAGAAATCTTTTTGGTTGATTACGCCGATGATATTATCGATGCTGTCCTGATAGACCGGCAGTCTGGAGAATCCATGGTTCTTAAATATTTCCGCAATTTCCCGGCTTTCTGTGTTCTCCGCAACTGCCACGATTGCGACGCGCGGCGTACATATTTCGATCGCATCCAAATCTTCAAATTCAATCGCGCTTTTGATCAGATCTCCGGCTTCTTCGTCGATTCCGCCTTCCTGCTGCGCTTCATCCACCAGAATCAAGAGTTCTTCTTCCGTTACGCTATAGCCGCGTTTGGATCGGAAAAGTTTGGAAATCAGCTTTTTCCACCATGAAAAAACATAATTCAGCGGAGAAAAAATTGTATAAAATATTTTTAAAATCGGTACCGAGAACATTGCAAATTGTTCCGGCATATCTTTAGCAATGACCTTCGGCGTGATTTCGCCGAAAATCAATACCGTAACCGTCATCACAATCGTGGAAAGCGAGACGCCGGCGCTGCCGAACCATCTGGTAAACAAAACGGTCCCGATTGACGCGGCCGCAATATTTACAATATTGTTCCCGATCAAAATTGTCGATAAAATCTTGTCAAACTTTTCGGAAAAAACAAGCGTTCGCGCAGCACGCTTATCGCCCTTTGCCGCCATGCTTTTCAGTTTGATTTTATTGAGCGAAGAAAACGCCGTTTCCGTAGCGGAAAAATAAGCTGAAAATAAAACCAGCCCGGCCAATACGATAATCGATGTGATATTACTGTCCATTCCATTCCTCTAAAAAGTTAAATCAATAATTCCTGATTATATTTTACCGGGATTCAACTCCGCTGTCAATCTTTACGGCCGTTTCTGCGGCGATTTTTTCGATTTTTTCATTTATTCGCGCAGATGTTTTTTCTATCGTTTCGAACGGAACTCTTTTTTCAATATTCCACGTATTTTCCGCCAGATAGGGCAGCCGTTCCAGCAGCAGACGCGCCTCCGCGGCAACGCCTTCTTTGGCTGTAGGATATGCGCCCGCGATCCGGTCTCCCCATGCGAGCAGCTGGCCGCCGCGCACCTGCGGCGACGGTTCTATTGTAATCCCCGTGCCGAGGTACGGCGATCCCCCATGCACCGGTATCCATTGATAGATCGTCCACTGATAGATTTCCTGCGGCGTCCACGCAGGTTCCGGCGTTACGATATACATCGGGTTCCAGGAGCAATTGATGATCTGAAATCCGGCCTCAAGCAGCGAAGGCGTAACCTGGTAATAATTTTCCCAGCTCATCATCAGGATGTCTTTTGAAACGAAATCGTTTACCTGTGCGGCAAACCCCTCCCACGCGACGGGGATCTTATCCTCCGCGAAAACAGCCTCCGCCATTTTATCGATAAAATGAGCATACAGGCGCTCTGCCGCCAGCTTTTGGTCTTCCGCCGCAGGATCAATCCCAATGGCGCAGGCATACTCGCGGCAGCGCGGGCATTTCAGCCAGTTTTCGATCTGTGCCTCGTCTCCGCCGATATGAATGCAGCGCGAAGCGGGAAACATCGCGCACAGTTCATGGAACAGCGCCTGCATCGCTTCGATGGACTGCGGATGCTGGCAGATAATCCCTCCCGTTCCGAAAAGGTCAGGATATCCCTCCTGGAAAGATACGCAGTGTCCGGGCACATCGATTTCCGGCATCAGCTGGATTCCCCGCGCATGCGCATATCGGTTCAGCGCGGCAATCTGTTCCTCCGTGTAGCAGCGCCCCTCTGTGGAAAGCTTCGGAAACAGCTTGCTGGGAAGCGTATAACTTTGATCGTCTGTAAAATGCAAATGCAATACGGATAATTTATAAAAATAGCACTGATCTACATAGCGGATCAGATAGGGAAATTCATGCCAGTTCCGCGCCAGGTCCACCATCATGCCCCGATAGCTGCAATCCGGGGCGTCCGCGATCTCGCAATCCGGGATCGTCACATTTCCTGCCGGTTCTTCGCAGCCTTCCATAATTTGCAAAAGCGTTGCAAACGCATGATTCGCTCCTGCAGAATCCGCGGCAAATAATTTCACCGTGCGGCCATCCGCCAGCAGCCGGTAGGCCCCTGCCCC
>CABQCN010000041.1 GCA_902462635.1 uncultured Oscillospiraceae bacterium | reverse complement strand
TCCGGCAGCGGTCTTCGAGCATATTACGGACGTCGTCTATGAGGCAAAACTCGTGTATCGCACGAAACAGTACGGGGACAGCGTGCGGACCTTCTGCATGAACCCTTATGGTCACGTCGTAACGGAGAATGTGGACGGGATCATCACCGTAAACGGACACAGCTACAGCGATGCCAGCCTGCGGAGCGAAAATACGAATTTCGCGCTGCTTGTCAGCAACCGTTTCACGCAGCCTTTCAACGAACCGTATCAATATGGAAAACGCATCGCATCGCTTTCCAATATGCTTGGCGGCGGCGTCCTCGTGCAGCGCTTCGGCGATCTGATCAAGGGCGTGCGCACGAACGAGCATCGGATGTCCAAAAGTTTTACGAAGCCGACTTTGAATGCTACGCCGGGCGATCTGAGCCTCGCATTGCCAAAACGCCATCTCGACAATATAATCGAAATGATTTACGCGCTCGATAAAGTCGCGCCGGGTACCGCGAATTACGATACGCTTTTATACGGCGTAGAAGTAAAATTTTACAGTTCCCGCATTGAGCTAACCGGCGAATTGGAGACAAAGCACAGAAATCTGTTTGCCTGCGGGGACGGCGCCGGCGTGACGCGGGGACTTTCCCAGGCGGCGGCCAGCGGCGTCTATGTGGCGAGAAACATCGCCAAGCGGATGTAACCATTTTTACAAGACGTTTTTATTGATATCCCTTGGGGACTGCGGCGCTGCGCAGATTCCCGGGGATTTTTTTTATGTAATGGAGCGCATGGAAATTGGAAGAAATATGGCAATCCTATGAAAAATGTATGTTGACGCAAGAAAAATGAAGTGATATACTACAAAACAGATAGAATTGCGTGTAAATTATAGGAGGAAAATATGAAACGAAAAAAACTTTTTATTTCTTTGCTGTGTCTGGTATTTCTTTTGTCAGGCATCATGACGGTAGCCGTATGGGCTGAAAGCTCCGTGACGGACGAACAAATTACGGCCGCATTGATTACGGATAAAGAGACGTATTCTGCGGAGGAAAGCATATCGGCTCATATTTCACTGAAAAACATCTCGGACAACGATCTTTCGGATATTACCGCTGTAATATCGGTTCCGGAAGGGTACGCTGTCGGCCGCGGAGAAACAACGTCTTACACGGAACGCCTGGGAAGAGGCGAATCGATCTCCGGGGAAGCGAACAGCGTCGTTTTTGTAAAAACGAAAGCGGAGGATCCGTCGGTACCGACGGCGAGTCCGAAACCCGGGGTTCCCGGCCATCCGGATACGGCGGATTCCGGAACGGTCTTTGTGTTCGCCGCCGTATTGATTGCCGCCGGAATTGCTTTGGTAATTATAATTATCAAAGAAAAGAAAATCAATCGGATGCTTTCCCTGCTTTTATGCTTCCTGCTGCTTTCCTCCTGCGTCGTATTGCCTGCGGCAGCGGACGCCGGAGAGCCTGTGAAAATTGCGCTTGATAAAACAATAAAGGTCGGCGCTGCGGAAGTCACGTTGCACGGGAGCGTAACCTATACGGTGCAATACGGTCCTGTAAGCAATACCTATGTGACCTTTGATTCTACGAATATTTTGACTGCACTGAGCGGCGCAAACGACTGTAAAGCCAGTATCGAGTTCGCAGAAGAGGTGGGGTACGCAATCAAGCTGACCACCACAAAAGCTTCAAACGACCCGAATATCACTTTTAATTATAAAGCGTATATGCAAAAATACGGCCTCGCTCCGGCAAGTGCCGATACTTATAAGTACGTAGTCATCAAGGCCAAAGCCGATCGCTGCTCCAATACGAACTTTGAGCTGTTTTATGCAGCAGGCAGCCAGACCGGAATTGCCGGAGGCAACAGCAAAATTTTTGCGTTCGATAATGTGGATCCGGATTGGCAGTATCTCTATTTCGATATGACGAAAAACGCAACGTGGAGCGGCAACATCAATCTGTTCCGTTTTGACTTTATGGCAACTGCGGCTGCTGCCGACGAGTCGGTTTCCATTGCTTCTATTGCAATGTTCCAGACCTATGAGGATGTTCTTGCCTATATTCAGGAGTCCTCCCCATCTGTGGACAACGGGCTTACGCCGGAGGAGCAGGCCAGGGCGGAAGAATTGCTGAATGCGGCAGATCCGGCTCCTGCCGTACCGAATACGAAGCTTACGGCGGAGAACGAGGATTCGAATATCGAATTATGGTTTAATCACACCTATACGAAGACGGCTGCCGAAACAACCACCGGTACCGGTTTGTATACTTACCAGATGAAACTGGCAAAAAATGAAATTGAGGCTTGCCAATTTCTGCTTTCCGCATCTTCCGACCGGAAAAACCTTACGGCGGAACTTACCGATTTTAAAGATGCGGACGGCCATGTACTCAAAGCAAATCTGTTCTACGGATATTATTTTGACGATATCGAGGGAAGCACGATTGCAGATCCGATCCCGCCCCTGAAAGGCGCTTTTGACCTTACGGCAAACACGAGCAAAGTTTTCCTGATCAAAGTATATTCCGCTATGGATACGCAGCCGGGCCAATATACCGCGGTTCTTTCTATCAAAGATTCGGCGGGAAGGGAAATCAAGAAAGCAAATGTATATGCTTATGTGTGGAATTTCACGCTCCCGGAAGAAACCTCCTGCAAGACGCTTACCGATATCAGCTGGTTCAATATCTATGCGGCGGATCCTTCTTTGTATAACGGGGATGACGGCGAAAGCTATAAAGCATATTACGATTATCTGCTCGAGAACCGTATCTGCGGATACAACCTGCCGCAGATCGTCAGTACAAATGACGACAGCCAGCTGGCAAACGCTTACAGTGAACGGTCGGGGATCAACGAATATCTGAATAATCCCCGTGTCGTTGCTTTTAATCCGACGGGCTGGGGTAAGCCTTTTTCGGAAGCAAGAATAAAGATCTCGCACGATTATCTGAGTCAGAATCCGGATTGGCTGAAGAAGGCTTACTTTTATACGGTCGATGAGCCGATGAACAAGACGCAGCTTGACAAGGTGAACGCGGATGCGGCTCTTATCCGAAAATATTATGAGGATTATAAGCTGATTGTGCCGATGCATCTGAACTCGGCGCTGGATGTGAACTCAGAGGTCGATTTCTTCCAGTATGTTTCGGATGCTGTTACCGTGTGGTGCCCGCATACGTTTTTCTATAACACGTATCAAGAGTACAAGGCAAATCCGCAGCTGACCTACAGATGTTCTTCGAAGATCGAAAAGAATCTCGGAACATTTATAGATCGTATGGCCGCGGAACAGAACGGCGGAGACGAAGCATGGTGGTATGTAACAAGATTTCCGAATAATCCGGAAATCACGCTTACCATCGAGACGCAGGCCGTTCAATACAGAATTCTTTTCTGGCAGCAGAAACTGTACAATGTAGATGGTTTTCTTTATTACCTTGTGAACGATTGGGTAAATTACACGACAGACGGGAGCGCTACCGGACATTGGGGATGGAATGCAAAGCATGAGGTGGAAACCAATTCCACGACACCGTATGACGTGTACGGAAACGGCGTGCTTCTTTACCATGGGTTCCCGATCGGCCAGAAAGAACCGGTGGGTTCGTTCCGTCTGGAATGCGTCCGCGATGGGATTGAAGATTATGAGTATTTTATGATGCTCGATAAATTGTACGGAGAAGGGACCTCCGTTCTGATCATTAAACAAATTACGACGTCTCTTGGGGAGTATGCCGCGGATGAAGAGCTTTTCACGGCGCTCCGTTCCGCCGTAGGCAACCTGATCGCGGCGAAGAATTGATGGGGCTTCTATATGCGCGGTACGGCAGTTTTGCCGTACCGCATCTTTATGTGCCGGTACAGACAAATGTGAATAGATGCGAAGAAAATATGTTAAAAATAAGCAAAATACTTGTTGATTTTTTTGGGGGAAAAATATATAATGCTTCCATACCAAATATGGGAGTGTTTTTCATATTTGGCATTATTTTTCCTTATATCAGGATTCAGAGGTTAGTGTGTTTATGCGGAGTCTGGAAGAAAGAATCAGAAAAGACGGAGTGGTGAAAGACGGAGCTGTGCTGAAAGTGGACAGCTTTTTGAATCATCAGATGGATATCGCGCTGTTCTCGGAAATCGGAAGGGAATTCCATCGGCTTTTTGCCGCGGATGGCATTACGAAAATTATTACGATCGAAGCATCGGGCATCGGAATTGCATGTATTACGGCGCAGTATTTCAATGTACCCGTCGTATTTGCAAAGAAAAGCAGAACCTCAAATCTGACCGGAGAAGTATACAAAGGTCAGATTTATTCTTTTACGCATCAATGTTTTACCGATATCTACATCAAAAAATCTTACATAAGCGAAAATGACAAGATCCTGATCATCGACGATTTTCTGGCGAAGGGCAGCGCGCTCGATGGGCTGATCCAGATTGTAAGCGCGGCAGGCGCAAAGCTGGCGGGAGCCGGAATCGTCATCGAAAAGGGTTTTCAGGGCGGGGGCGATCTGATCCGCGGCAAAGGCGTGCGTGTGGAATCCCTGGCGACCATCGAAAGCATGGAAGGCGGAACAATCGCGTTCCGGCATTAACCAAACCGGATGTAAATTCAATTTACATAGATCTTAAATTTAGAGTGCCGTAAGGCAGGGAGGTTTCTTGGATGAAAAAGGTGTTATCATTGGTACTCGTGCTGGCAATGTGTTTTTCATTTGCTGCGGCGATCGGCTGCGGCAGCGGGAAAGACAATGACGGCGGAAACGGCGGCAAGGACGATTTCCTGGTAGGCGCGATCTATATCAACGGCCAGAACGACACGGCCGGCTATACGTACGCGCATCATAAGGGAATCACAAAAGCTATGGAAGAACTTGGTATGGACAAGTCCCAGCTCAAAATTGTGGACAATGTTCAGGAGAACGACGCGGAAGTAATGAAAGCGATCGATACGCTCGTATCTCAGGGCTGTAAAATGATCATCGGAATCAGTTTCGGTTATCTGAACGCCAAGCAGGAAGCGGCTGAGAAAACACAGTATAAAGATATTATATTCAGTCATGCGACGGGCTATCTTTCCAACGACACGAACTTTAACAATTATTTTGGCAGAATTTATCAGGCACGTTACCTCGCAGGGATCGCGGCAGGGATGAAAACGCTGGAAACCAAAAATAACAATATCGGATATGTTACGGCATGGGGAACGGAATACGCCGAAACGTGCAGCGGAATCAACGCATTTACAATGGGCGCACAGGCGGTCAATCCGGAAGCGAAAGTATTTGTCAACCAGATCAGCACTTGGGGCGACGAAGCGAAAGAGCGTCAGGCGGCGCTGAACCTGATCGAAACGTATAACTGCGGCGTAATCGGGCAGCATTGCGACAGTGCGCAGCCGCAGATCGCAGCACAGGAAAAGGGTGTGTTCGGATGCGGCTATAACTCCGATATGGCCGAACAGGCAAAGGATGCGCATCTGACGGCCCCGATCTGGAACTGGGACGTATATTATAAACTTGCAATTGAAACGGCAAAAAATTCTCCTTCTGAATTCATGTCGAAAGTCGGTATCTATTACGGCGGCCTGAAGGAAGGCTTTGTCGATATCTCGCCGCTGACGGAGAACTGCGCCGAAGGCACGAAGAACGTCATCAATGAAGTGAGAGAGATGATTGTGAAAGGCGAATGGGACGTATTTACGAATGTAAAACTTTCGATCGCGGCAGACGGCACCATCACGAAGACGGAAGAAGCGTTGAAAGACAATAAAGGCGGAGAGGTTATTTCCGCGGACGGCAATACGTATTCCGTATACGTTCACAATAAAGAAACGAAAGAAGACGTACTGACTGCGGTAGAAGGCGGAAAATCTGCGCAGGACGGCGTGATCAAAGGTTCCATGAATTATTATGTCGCAGGCGTGGAAGCAGTGAACTAATAAAGGAAACAATATGACGAAGCAGCAAAATTATGCGATTGAATTAGAGAACATTACCAAATCCTTTGGCAGTGTTGTCGCAAACAAGAACATAAACCTGAACGTCAAGCAGGGCGAGATTCTCGCCCTGCTTGGCGAAAACGGGTCCGGAAAGACGACGCTGATGAATATGCTTTCCGGGATTTATAAACCGGACGGCGGCACGATCAAGGTGGGCGGCAAAACGGTTTCGATCCATTCTCCGGAAGATGCCAAAAAATACGGCATCGGCATGGTACATCAGCATTTTAAGCTTGTGGATGTTTTCACCGCCGCAGATAATATCTGGATCGGCACGGAAAAAAGCGGCGTCGTTTTACGGAAAAACCGGTACGATAAAATTGCGGAAATGAGCAAACGTTTCGGCTTCGCTTTCGATCCGAAAAAACGCGTAGCCAATATGTCTGTCAGTGAAAAGCAGACGCTGGAAATTCTGCGGGTACTGTATTACGGCGCAAAAATTATAATCCTGGACGAACCGACTGCGGTTCTGACCGTACAGGAAACCGAAAAATTGTTCGAAGTGCTGCGGAAGATGAAGTCCGATGGCCATTCGATTATCATTATCACGCATAAATTAAACGAAGTTTTGGAAATCAGCGACCGCGTAACGATTTTACGCAAGGGCGAATACATAGATACCGTCAATACGGAAGATACAAACGAACAGGAATTGACCGATCTTATGGTGGGGCGGAAAGTAAATCTCAATATCGCGCGGCCGGAAACGGAATTCGACCGGCCGCTTCTGGAAATCCGTCATCTGACGATCAAAAACGACGAAGGGGCAAATGCCATACAAGACGTCAATTTCTATATCCGCGGCGGCGAAATCCTCGGCGTTGCGGGAATCGCCGGCTGCGGACAGAAAGAGCTTTGCGAAGCCATTGCCGGCCTGCGGAGCATCGAAGCGGGGCAGATCATACACAAAGGCGAAAATATTGCCGGCCTGGATCCGAACGTGATCATCGGGAAAGGGATTTCCATGAGTTTTATCCCGGAGGACAGGCTCGGCATGGGACTTGCGCCGTCGCTTTCGATTACGGACAACATGATGCTCAAAACGTATCAGGATCATAAAAAGACGCCCTTTGTGGACCGGAACCGCGCGCGCGCAAGAGCGCAAGAAATGATCAAACGGCTCGGAATCGTTACGCCGTCTGCCGAGACGCCTGTCCGGCGTCTTTCGGGCGGGAACGTACAGAAGGTCCTCGTCGGGCGGGAAATCGAATCCGGCCCGAATGTGATCATTACGGCCTATCCTGTGCGGGGACTTGATATCAACTCTTCCTATGCGATTTACGATATCCTGAACGAGCAGAAAAAAAACGGCGTCGGTATTTTATTCGTAGGCGAAGACCTCGACGTGATGCTCGCGCTTTGCGATAAAATTATGGTTCTCTGCCACGGACGACTCATGGGCGTCGTGCACGCCTACAAAGCAACAAAAGAAGAATTAGGACTGATGATGACAGGGGCAAAAAATATCTCGGAAATAAACGGCAAAATCGCTGGGATCGCGAAAGATTCCAATATCGGGGAGGAGGACGGCAATGCATAAGGGCAGCGAACAACCACGAATCCGGATCGTAAAACGGGAAGGACTCAAAAAACGGTATATCGTTCTTCTTTATGCCGTTTCGGTAGTGGCCGCGATGGCGGTCGGCGCGATTCTTCTCGTCTCTCTGGATGCGGATCCTATGGAATATTATAAACAGATGCTGACTATGGGAACGGTAGGCAACCGCTTCGCATTTCTGCAATTCGAAAATTATATCAAAGAACTTGTGCCGCTTTTACTCACGGCGCTTGCGCTTTCCCTTGCGTTCCGGATGAAATTCTGGAATATCGGCGGCGAGGGGCAATTTATTCTTGGCGCATTGGCGGGCGCGTCGGTGGCGTTTTTGATCCCTTCCGCAACAAACCAATCTTTAAGCGTGCTTCTGATGGCCGCTGCGGGCGGACTCGCCGGCGGACTCATCGGTCTCCTGACGGCGGGACTCAAGGTTAAATTCGGGACGAACGAGACGCTTTTCACGTTGATGCTGAACTATATCGCATTGTATCTGCTGAAGTTCTTCGGACAGACGAAGGCGGGGTGGAATATCTTTCTGCGAAAGGATTCTCCGCGGCCGAAATTCGATAAAATACCGGCGAATTCTTATATGCCGGTCCTCAAAATCGGTGAATTTTCCCTGAATCTTTCCCTGATATTCGCGTTGCTGCTCGTTGTATTTATTTTTATCTATCTGACGAAAACGAAACACGGCTATGAAATTTCCGTCGTCGGCGACAGCATCAACACCG
>CABQCN010000040.1 GCA_902462635.1 uncultured Oscillospiraceae bacterium | reverse complement strand
CACGATCGGAACCGCCGGTTCCTGCCTGCCGGCACGTTTTCTCGGAAATCAAATTCATGATCTTATTAAAGAGGTCGGGCACCATATTGACGAGTTTGTCGAGTGTGTTGCTGCTGTCGATGGGTACGAGCTGCACCTCGCCGGCGCCGGACTTGATAAAAGCGGTCGGCGTAATGGAAACGCCGGTCGCGCAGCCGCCTGCAAACGGGTATTTTACGGGAACGACGAATTTGTCGTCGAGCGGTTTGTTGACGCCGGCCATAGGATTGGAAAAATCGATATTTCCCTGATATTCACCGCCGCCGGAGGCGATTCCGAAACAGACTTTGCAGATCGGTATGATTACCGAACCGTCAGGCGTTTGCACAGCGTCTCCGATCACTGTGTTTACATCCACCATTTCCTTGATACTGCTCATTGCCGTTGACATGACGTCGTTTATTGGATTTGACATTTTTATTACTTCCTTTCAAAATATTCAATGTTGTAGCTATAATATTTCCAGCATTGCATTTTACTATGCATTCAAACAAAAAATTCAATTTGATTTCGTTTTCATAATTAGGGCGGATGTCGATCCGGCTGACAAAAATTTTTGAAGCCAGAGAGCTGAGAAATGCCGTAAACACGCCGGCGGCGGAATTGAGCGAACCGGCCGCAAGCGCGGTATGGTCGGCGCTGCCGAACGCGATCTGTCCTACGTACGAAAGGTTGTGTATTTCGATATACGGCTTAAATTTTTTTAAATTGGAGCGGAATTTTTCCCAAAGGCGCGTTCCCTTATTTTTCTTTTTCTGCGGCTTCTTTTTTTTGTGGCCGCCGCTCGCGGTTCGGAACAATTCGAAGGAAAATATTGTAAGCGGCGCGCTGTTGCGGACTGAGATCGCATACCGGTATAATTTGTCCTCTTCCGTAGAAGCGTAGAAGGAGACCACGATATTCAAATTCAGAGAGAATAGCGCGATCACAAGAAGCACAATAATCAAAAGTATCAGAAGAATAATAGTTGCCGCCATAAAAATCCCTTCACCGGGATTATGGGCAAGATCGTCAGCCGTTATACATATGGACGACGCGTCCGAACCCGTTCAGATCCTTTTGGAGTTCACGATGCGTAAAATGCGGCGCGAACAGCGCACTTACGGCCTCCGCCTGATCGAAGCCGACTTCCAGAAATAAATGGCCGTGCGCTTTTAAAAAACGCGCCGCGTCGCGTGCGATCACGCGGTAGGCATCCAGACCGTCGGCTCCGCCGTCGAGCGCGATCCGCGGCTCATGTCCGCGTACTTCTTCCTTCAGCGTATCGATATCGGCCGTTCTGATATAGGGAGGGTTGGAAACGATGGCATCAAACCGCATCTCGCGCAGCGATGCGAAAAAATCGGATTTTACAAAAATACAGTCGCCGGAGCCGCCGAGCAGGGAGGCGGCGTTTTCTTTTGCAACCGCAAGCGCCTCTTCCGAAAGATCGCTCATCGTCAATCTTACGGCGCATTCGTGCGCCAACTCCCGTAAAATACTGATACCGACGCAGCCGCTGCCGGTACAAAGGTCCAGTACGCGGCACTCCGCCGCGCCGCTTCGGCGAATGTATGCGACAGCCTCCGAAACGAGTATTTCCGTATCGGGGCGGGGGATCAATACGCCGGGGCGAACCGTAAAACGCATCCCCATAAAATAGGCGCAGCCCAGCAGATACTGGAGGGGTTCTCCGCGCAGGCGCCGTTCCTGCAAACCATTCAGCGCCTCCCTTGCTTTTTCCGGAAGCACAATGGAGGCGGCGTCGGTTATAATATGTATTTTGTCAAGTCCGCAGACGTGTCCGATCAGAAGATCCTTCTCCTGTACCGGCAGCGCGGAAGCCGCGCGCCATTCAGACAGCTTCATGATCGGAGACGCTTTCGCCGGAAACGGGAGAGGGATCGAGCGCGCTGTAATTCGGGAACGATGGAGACGGTTCTTCAAATTCCAGCGCTTCCTTCAAAGCAACGATAGCAACTTCGATCATATCATCATCCGGCTCTTTCGTCGTAAAACGCTGCATTGCCATTCCCGGTGCGCGCAGAATTTTCGTCAGGCGGTTATTGTGCTTACCGGCAAACCGGTTGAATTCATAGCTGATTCCCGCGATCAAGGGCAGCAGCAGAATGCGGATGCCGATGTTGAACCAGACGGAATAACGCGGGATCATCGAATAAATCAGAATACTGATGATCATGACCACGAATAAAAATGCGGTCCCGCAGCGCGGATGATGCTTGGAATATTTACGGACGTTTTCCACCGTGAGATCATCCTCGTGTTCGAAGCAGTGGATCGTTTTATGTTCGGCGCCGTGATACATATAGACGCGTTTGATATCCTTCATTTTTGCAATGAGGATCATATAGCCCAGAAAGATCGCCATGCGGACGACCGCCTCGCAGAGGTTATACAGAAAACTGGATTTCGGAATAAACAGCGATGCAATCAGATTCGGCAGCAGGAAAAACAGTCCCACCGAGAACGCAACGGCAAGCACCATGGAAATCGTCATAAAAACGCCCATTGCCTTATTGCCGAGTTTTTTCTCCACCCAAGCGTCGAACTTGGACGGCTTGTAATCGGGGTCTTCTTCCGACGCCGCGATTTCCGCCGAATCGAAAAGCGCTTTCATGCCGCGCCGCATGGAGTCGACAAGCGTTACGCCGCCGCGTACGAGCGGCAGGCCGAGAAGCTTATTCTTCCGCACCCAGGGCGTGATTTTCTCCTTTTTGATCACGAGTTCTCCTTCCGGATTGCGGACGACCTGGGCCATTCCATGCGGCCCGAGCATCATGATCCCTTCCATCAGGGCTTGGCCGCCCACGGAACAGATCTTTTTGCCCTCCGTCATTTTTGTCTTTTTGTGTTTTATTTTATCGGACATTTTTAGTCATCTCCTCTTGTTCAAGTACAGTATACGCTACTTTCCCTACTTTCGTCAAAGGAAGGGATTCTCTGTAAACAAATTCCTTCGGCACGGCGTAGCGCGCAACCTTTTCCCTGCAGTATTGCAGAATGGAATCGCGCACGGCCTGCGTTGCTTCCGTTCCGTCTTTCAAAACGATAAACGCCTTCAGCCGGTTCATTTTATAGTCGTCGTGGACGCCGATGACACAGGAAATCGAAACGGCTTCGTGTGAATTGAGCACGTCCTCTACCTGCGATGGATATACGGAATAACCGGAGCATTTGATCATGCGTTTGATCCGCGATTTGAAATAAACGAATCCGTCCGCGTCCATGGAACCGAGATCTCCCGTGTGGAGCCAAAGCCTGCCGTCCGCATGGATGCGAAGCACTTTCGCCGTTTCCTCGGGATTATCCAGATAGCCGTTCATCACCGTAGGGCCGCTGATACAGATTTCTCCATCCGTATCCGGCGGGAGTTCCTCCATCTGTCCGGGCGCCGTGATTTTATAAAACGTATCGGAATACGGTATGCCTACGCTGCCCCTGCGGTATTCTCCGGCAGGGGTCAGCGCGCTTGCCGTCACGCATTCCGTAAGGCCAAACCCCTCCCGCAGCGTTACGTTGGCGCCGCGCTCCTTCAGCGCTGCGTCGAAACGCAGTTTTACATCCGGCGGAAGCGTGTCGCCGCCTGAAAATACGCCTTTTACTCCGGAAAAATCGACATCCTTCAGTCTGTCGCCGCGTAGAAGCGCTTCGTAAAGCGTGGGAACGCCCGCGATAAAAGAAGGCTTTTTCTTCCGCAGCAGCTCTGCGAAAGAATCCGCATCGAAACGCGGTACGAGGATGATCGTGACGCCTTTTGCGATCGCCGTATGGATGCAGACCCCGAGGCCGAATCCATGGAACATCGGCAATACCGCGAGCATCGTGTCTTCCGGCAGAATGCTCTGCGTGCCGTTGGCGGCGGTCTGCTGCGCGAGCGCGTTGAAGTTCAGATGGGAAAGCAGAATCCCTTTCTGGATTCCCGTGGTGCCGCCGCTGTAAAGGATGACGGCGGTATCGGTGCATTGGATGCCGGAAGCGCCGAAATCATCCGTGAGCGCGGCCTTCCTGTATTTTCCGAGAAACGCGTTCCACGATAAAACGGAATCGTTTTCCTGCGGTTTCTTGATCTTGCGTCCCTGCGTCAGCCGGAACCCGGCGCGCAAATAAAAGGGAAGGAGGTCCGCCGCACCTGCGAAGACCACTGTTTGCAGAGTCGGACAGCGGATTCCCTGCAGTTTGCCGAAAAAGGCGTCGAACATAAAAAGAATCGTACTTTTACTCGTATTGACGTAAAATTCGATTTCATTCCCTGCGGAAAGCGGGTGGATCATATTTGCCTGCGCGCCGATATAGAGGATCGCGTAAAAAGCGATCACGGCCTGCGGAATATTGGGCAGACAGACCGTGATCCTGTCGCCGCGTTTGGCGCCGAGCGCCTGCAGCGCGGCGGCGCAGCGCAATACTTCCTGATGCAGCTCCCGAAAGGTCATTTTTACATTCATATAGTCGATTGCGGCATTGTCCGGGTTCTGCAGTGCCGCGGAGCGAAACGCGTCGTACATGGTGCCGTCGGGATATTCCAGTTCCGCGATCGACGCAGAGGGATAATAGTTCACCCACGGGCGTTTCATATTCCTGTTTTGTTCTTTAAAATTCATTGTTGATCTCCGTTTGCAAAATCTGCGCAGGGCAGTTCGATGTCGAAGGATATGCCTTTCCTGCTGTCACTGACTACGGTGATGTAGCCGCCGCAGAGCTGGATGATCCTTTTGACCAAAGGAAGGCCGAGTCCGTTTCCCTTCGAGGCGTGCGACGCGTCCCCCTGGTAAAACTTATCGAAAATATGGTTCAGCGTATCCTGACGCAGCACCTGGCAGTCATTCTCTATTATAACATGAATAGTATCTTCTTTCCTATAGCATTTTACGGAAATATTTCCGCCTTCCGGACAGAATTTCACCGCGTTCTCCAGCAGGTTTCTCCAGGCGTGCGACATGAGATCCGGATTGCCGCGGTATTCCGCAGGTTCCAACTCGACGCAGAGCAGGAGGTTTTTCTCTTCCCATTGTTTTTGGAGGAGCAGGATGCAGCTGCGAAGCTGTTCGTCCAGGGAATAGAGGATACGGTCCGTGACGATCTGCTGGTTCTCCAGTTTCGAGAGCAACAAAATGCTTGAAGACATTTTCGCAAGGCGCTCTGCCTCCTGGATGATGATATCCGCGTATTCACATCGTTCCGCCTCCGTGGCGGTATCGGATTTCAGCTGCTTTGCAAAACCGCGAATGGATACGATCGGCGTTTTGAATTCGTGTGAAAAGGTGTTGATGAAATCGTTGCGGAAGATTTCGATGCCGCTGAGTTCGGTGGTCATCGCGTTGAAACTTTCCACCAGTTCCCGCACCTCTCCCGCGGTACCGGACGCGTCTACCTTTGCGGAAAAATCCCCGTTGGCCACGTCTCTTGTCGCACGGATCAGATGCTGCAGCGGGCGGAGAATCATGCGGCTGAAAATCGCGGACAGAAAAAAACCGATTATGATGCTGACGACGAGCGCGAGAAACGGCATGGTCATCGTAGCATGTTTGAGATCCGGCACAATATTCAATACATAAAATAAATACATCAATAAAAACGTGAGAAAACCGGAAAGCAGCATAATCGACATAACGAAAAATATGGCGGCGCCGATGAATGTTTTGGAACGGCGGATCTTTTTAAATCCCTTCATTTCGTATCCGGCCCCTTTCTGATTGCCTTGTAGCCGAGACCCCTTACCGTAACGATCTCAAAATCAGGATTGCTTTTGAATTTGTCGCGCAGTCTGTTGATATGGACATCGACGGTCCGTTCATCCGTTTCGCTGTACATTTCCCAGATTTCGTCCATGAGCTGCCTGCGCGTGAAGATTTTGTTTGGATAAGACAAAGCCAGGAATTCTTTCTGCGGCAGCTCCGCGGAGCCGTCTCCGGAAAGAACCGTGAGGCTGTCGTAATCGAGAATCGTGCCGCCGATCGCCAGTCTGTGTTCGTTTGCGATCTGCGCCCGCCGGAGCAGAGCGGCGATGCGGCAAAGAAATTCTTCCTCGTCTACGGGTTTCACCATGTAATCGTCCGTACCGGCGCGGAACCCGCGGATCTTATCCGCAGCGGCTTCCTTTGCCGTTACCATCAGAATGGGCGCCGTATTTCCGCTTTCCCGTACTTTTTCGGTGAGTTCGTAGCCGTCCATGCGCGGCATCATGATATCCAATACCATGAGATCGATCTGCAGCGTTTCCAACAACGCCAATGCTTCCGCGCCGTCTCCGGCGGCAAAGACCTCGTACCCGTTTTGACGGAGAATTGCGGACATGAGCTTTCTCGTATTCGGATCGTCCTCGGCGATTAAAATATGGAACATTGCGGCGCCTCCTTTTGTTTTTGCATTCTTACCTGGCGATCATTTCCCTAGTTTAATTCCGGTATTTATAAATGTCAAACGGCGGCGGACGGTTTTTGAGAATATTTTACCCTCGTTTATATTCAGTTTATAAACGGAGTGTAAAATGCTCGCGGTACAAAGGAAAGGAGCATCTTACATGCTGAAACTGAATCAAATTACAAAGACATACACGGTCGGGGACATGCGCGTGGACGCGCTCAAGGGCATCTCCGTGGAATTCCGGAAGAGCGAATTCGTATCGGTGCTCGGCCCGTCGGGCTGCGGTAAAACGACGCTGCTGAACATTATCGGCGGACTGGACCAATATACGTCCGGCGATCTCGTGATCAACGACAAATCGACGAAAGAATATAAAGACAGCGATTGGGACACGTACCGGAATCATTGTATCGGGTTCGTATTCCAGAGCTATAACCTGATCTCTAACCAGACGGTACTTTCTAATGTAGAATTGGCGCTGACGCTTTCCGGCGTCAGCAAAAGCGAGCGCAAACGGCGCGCGATGGAAGCGTTGGAGAAGGTCGGACTCGGCGACCAGGCGCGCAAAAAGCCGAATCAGATGTCGGGCGGGCAGATGCAGCGCGTAGCGATTGCGCGCGCACTCGTCAACAATCCAGATATTTTACTTGCGGATGAGCCTACCGGAGCACTCGATTCGGAAACAAGCGTGCAGATCATGGAAATTCTCAAAGAAATTTCTAAGGAAAAGCTCGTAATCATGGTAACGCACAATCCGGAGCTTGCCGCCCGCTATTCCACGCGTATCATCCGCCTCCTGGACGGCGTGATTACGGATGATACGGATCCGTATACCGCGGCCCGGATCGAACCGCTTCCCAAAGAAAAAGGAAAAAAACAGAAAAAACAGAAATCCGCCCAGAAAACGTCGATGTCGTTTTTTACGGCGTTGTCTTTAAGCCGCAATAACCTGATGACCAAGAAAGCGCGTACCTTTATGACCTCTTTCGCGGGCAGCATCGGTATTATCGGCATTGCGCTGATTCTGGCGATTTCGAGCGGCGTCAACGATTATGTAAAACGCGTGGAGGCGGATACGCTTTCGAGCTATCCGCTGACCATCGAAGCGGCTACGATGGATATGACAGGCGTCATGACCGCGATGATGTCGTCGCAAAAGGAGGACGCCGAACACGGATCCGATAAGATATATTCCAATGATTTGATGGTCAATATGCTGGAAATGATGTCGAGTCAAATGATCTTAAACGACCTGAAATCCTTCAAGACATACGTGGAAGATTCTGCGAACGGCTTTTCCGGCCTCGTCTCGGACATCAAATACAGTTATTCCACGCCGATGAATATTTATAAGGCGGATACGTCGAACGGCGTGCTGCAGGTAAATCCGAGCCAGGTGTTCGAATCGCTGGGGATGACCGGCATGACGGAAATGATGGGAGAGGGGAGCGCTTCTTCGGGCATGAATGTCTGGACGGAACTGATGAACAACCAGAGCCTTCTGGAGTCGCAATACGACGTGCTGTACGGAAAACTGCCGCAGGCTTATAACGAAGCGGTAATCATCGTCGATAAGAACAACGAAATCAGCGATTATACCCTGTACGCGCTGGGCATCAAGGACCCGGCGGAGTTAAAGCAGCTCATGAACGACATCTTATCCGGCAAGAAGATCGAATCCGCCGGATCTTCGGAATATTCCTATGAGGAGCTTTGCTCCCTGACCTATAAACTGCTGCTTAGCACAGATTATTTTTCGTTCGACGAAACCACGTCCAAATGGGTGGACCGGTCCAGCGACACGGAATATCTCAAAAGCATGATCGAAGATGAAACCCGCGGCGTGGAAGTAAAAATCGTAGGAATTTTGCGTCAGGCGGACGATACGGCTTCCAGTACGGCAGTC
>CABQCN010000039.1 GCA_902462635.1 uncultured Oscillospiraceae bacterium | reverse complement strand
GGTGACGCAAACGAGCGCCGCCTGGGGCGGCATGAATTCCAGTTCGATTCTGGAACCGTATGTGCGCCTGTATTTATTGACCGGCGAGAAGCGTTACCTGGATTTTGCAAGATATATCGTTGAAACCGGCGGAACGGAGGGGTTCGATCTTTTCCGCGCCGCGGAAGAAGACCGTTTGTTTCCATATGAATATCCGGTCACGAAAGCGTACGAAATGATGAGCTGTATGGAAGGCCTGCTCTGGTATTACCGCGCTGTCGGCGAAGAAAAGTATTTGACGGCGGCGGAACGGTTTGCAGAACGGGTACGCTGCTCGGATATTACGATCATCGGCTCTGCCGGCTGTACGCATGAGCTGTTCGATCATGCGCGGATTCATCAGTTCGACCCGGCGTTTGATGGGATTATGCAGGAAACGTGCGTGACCGTAACGTGGATGAAGCTGTGCTATTTGCTGCTGCAGATCACAGGCAAGGCAAAATATGCCGAATGGATCGAAATTTCGGCCTGCAACGCGCTTTTGGGCGCGGTCAATACGCAGCGGCAGCAATGCGGCGGCATGATTCCTGTTTTCGACAGCTACAGTCCGCTGCGCCGTGGTCGGCGCGGCGTGCAAATGGGAGGATTTCAGCGCCTGAACGATGGGTCCGCGTATGGCTGCTGCCTTGCGATCGGAGCCGCAGGGACGGCGCTTACGGCGCTTGCTTCCGTAAGCGCAACGGACGACGGTTTCGCCTTCCATTTTTACCAGCCGGGGATAATCGACGCCGTTACGCCTGACGGCTTTCCCGTTTCTTTTACAGTCGACACGCGTTATCCTGCGGACGGGGAGATTTCTGTTAAAATCCGCTTGCAGGCGGCCCGGCGGTTTACGCTGCACATACGGCTGCCGCAGTTCGGGAAGGGCAGCACGCTGTCCGTAAACGGCAAAATCCTTACGGCGGACGACGGCGGATTTTTTGCCGCAGATCGCATCTGGAACGACGGGGATATCATAAAGATTGTTGCGGACCTTTCTATAAGGCTGCTAAAAGATTCCGACCTTTTACCGGAATCCGCCGCCCGCCCTGTGCGTTACGGCGCGCTGCTGCGCGGTCCCGTGGCGCTGGCGCTGGATACGCGTGCCAATCCGTGCGGACTCGACGATTTTCTGGAATTCGGAACCGGGACCATCTCTGCCGTACCCGCCTCCGATTTTGCTTTATTCCCCGCTTCCCAGGCATTTTCGGTGCGTGCCGGAGAACGTTCGTATCTTTTTGTAGAGTATGCTTCTTCCGGTAAAATATGGAATGACGCCTTCCCGGTTGCCGCATGGTTCCGGCTCAAAGAATGACGGCGTAAAACGCGCTCTGGCATCCGGCTGCCGTTTTATTTTTTTGCATCTTCGCCGCCGGGTCCATCGCGCCGTTCCCGCGTATCCGGAGATGGTTTTCTCCCCGTGCTGACCCACTGGTTGTTGCCCGCGGTCTTTTGATTGTTCTGCACCGGATGCGCATGCTTCTTTTTGAGACTTTCTGTTGAATTATTTTCGTTTTCCGGAGCGTATTTCATAAAATCACCTCAGCCTAAGTATAACCGGTTTCCCGTTTTTCATAAGGAGGCCGCGTGCGGGAGCGCTTGCCGGAAAGAAGCGGGAATCCGTTCAAGCTGCGTGTGTTTTTCAGAAAAAATTTTTACCGCCGTAATTGCCGACGATAGTTTTACGAAAAACGGTCTGCGATCATTACTCTTTATTTAGGTGTTCGATGAATTCCAAAATATCATAAGATTTTCCCAATGGAATAACTTTATAATCCGATTCAAACAGCACATCTGAATTTTTGGGAGTCAGATGTTTTATAGTAAAATAATTGCTGTCATTCATCATTTGTTTTGTTGCCCCGCCTGTAATATAAAAAGTGAACGTCGTTATCGCCCGCAATCGTGCCAATAGATCTTTTTTATCATACGGGAAAATAACTCTGACATATAAATCGCGTTCGTTTTCATGGCTTTTATAGTGGGTAACGTACGGCCCCAGTACGTCTATGTATTGAATATTTGTATTTCGATCTTTACAAAACAGCGCAAATTCAATTCCGTTTCTAATACAAGATGACCTGATTTCAACGGTTTGTCCCTTCGTTGTCGCCATATCGATTTGATCGTACGAGCTTTTTGATGGGAGTAAATAAAAATAAGACGTATTTATAATTTTATTCAGGACTGTCTCGCACACACGTTCGGCTAAAACGCCTGTAACGGCATCTGCAGTTTTACCATAGTGGTCCCGCACTACAGATGTATTTGCACCGTTTGGATTTGCTTTTAACGACAGCAAGCTTGCGTCGTGAAATATTTCGTTTATAAAAAGCTGATCCTCTTTATTTAATGAAACTTCCGCACAATGAAAATCAGCCCGTTCTATTGCGACACATTGAGGCGCATTGTTCTTAAAATTTATAATTTTATAATTCATTTTCTTTCTCCGATGCCATTTATTTTATAAAGGCTTTCCACACGCGCTTGTCCCTTTTACCCGGCTTATCCGAACTGCTTTCCGAACGTGTGACGCCGCAAAACGAACGCCGAATTTGTGGATATTTTCTTTCGGTTAACAGTCCTTATAACCTTATACAAATTATAACACTTCTTACTAAAAAATCAGCAGCTTATTTTTTCTTTTTGATCAAATAAAGAATGACTGCAAATTGAGCGCAAATGACGGCGCCTAAAATAATAGAAGCGGCGATATGTACGGCATTGCCGCCCGACGGCGAAGACGTCGGAACGGGTGTCACGCTGGTGGCGGGCGTTGGGGTCTTTTGGGCAGCCGGCTTTGCTGTCCGAAACGATAGATACGTTCCCGGTATTGTGAAGTAAGCGGGATCGGAGGACAAAACAGTTCCGTCCTTCATGCTGATTTTCATCACTGCATAATATCTTCCCGGTATTAATTTACCGTCCCCGTCAATGTAGTAGTTCTTTTTTTCTTTAGGTAACGAAAGGATTGTTTCTTCCTTGCTGGATCGAGGATAGTGACTGTAAATCGAGTCTTTGTCGCCCTCGGCATAGATAGACCAAACGGCTTCAAAATCATTGAATTCAACCGAATCATCAAATTCAACCGAGGTATACGATTTAATGGTTACTTCGTTGGTATCTGGGTCTACAATGGCGGCAAGATTGATAAAAGCCGGGCCTTCGATCGGCGGCGTCGGCGCAGGCGTGGCTGTCGGCTGCGGCGTCCACCACTGCTCTATCGCCGGGATGGTAAAGTAAGCGCGGGGTACGCCAACGTCGGCCGAAAATTCACTTCCTACAACTGCAAAATACCTGCCGGGCTTCAGCTGCTCTCCCGCATCATACCAAGTTGTATGGTCTGTATTTCCTGAAGGAATACCAAATTCATAGATCGAAAGAACTTCTCCCGGGATATCGCCGTCTGCATAAATTCGAATTCTACATTTTCCAATAAATTGTTGTTCTGTTGTAGATGTGATAATTTCTATAGAATTATCTCTGTTTACAATAACGGCAATATTTATGACCTCGTTTTCTCTTAATCCGGACGCACTTACCGGAAGCGCCGGAAGGATAAGGCAAAGCACTATCAAAATCAATAACTTTTTCATGAGTTCCTCCACTTGCTAATTTTGTATATATATTATATACTATTAGTGAACATAAATCAAATATAGTTTAACGAAATTTGGCGTTGCAGAAAGGTGCGGCGTCTCCACTACAAAAAATTTTTTTCCGTGCGTATCGAAGCAGATCAACAAAAACATAAAGGAGAGTAGAAAAATGAAATTAAAAAAGTTATATGCGCTCTGCATAGCCGTTGTTTTACTGTGCTGTTCCTTCCCTCCCGTCGTTTCATTCGCTAACGACGATTACCCTCCGGCTGATTTCACGACAAAACGCATGAATAACGTGGCAGCGGTGCAGAAGTTAGTCGATCTTGCCACAAAATACAATACCGTGTATGTCAACGGAACGGTAGGACAAAAACTGACGAACGATTTGATCAATAAGACTATCAATTATACTGAGGGTAATCAATACAGAGCGGCTAGGAATAAACTGCGGGTGCCGTATAACTATTATGCGTTTGACTGCTCCGGCATGGTGAAAGCGCTTTTCCTTTGGGCATGGGAGGGCGATTATTATGTGTACAACGGAAATGAAGAAAAGAATGAATCAGGCCTTTGGGATTTATGCGAGCAGTATGATCATGATACCCAATTTACCCGATTTGCTTCCTATGACAGTATATTACCCGGCGAATTTTTATATAAAAGCGGCCATTGCGGGATCTACATCGGCGGCGGCTATGCAGTGGAATGCACGGCTGATTGGAACAGCGGGGTGCAGATTACAAGGATTGTGTTGGAGAATGAGCCTGAACCCGACAAATCAGAGCCTGCTAGAAGATGGACCAAACACGGGAAACTCCCCTTTATCAATTATACATATACCGACCTGTATCATAAATCAAGTGCCGGTAAGCTGCAGCTCAATAAGAGTACGTATAATCCCGGAGAGCCGATTCAGGTGACGGTGAAAGGCTTGAACAGCTCCGTCTATTCCGACGCATACGTCGCAATCTATTCTATGGCGTTCCCGGCGCCGGGTTACAATGCGCTAAGCAATTGGTGTTATGTCGGCAGCGGGACGCACGATCGTCCGGAAAAAGTCCCTTCCGCCACTGAAACGGTATATTTGGATGCTAAAACCTATAAAACAAGCAGTCCACAAGTTCTGCCGGTGGGAACTTACAAAATTATGCTGTATTCTGACGACGACAACGGACAAATCCTTGATTCGCTGACGTTTCAGGTCGCGAATCCGCAAATCAGCAAAGTCGTATACGCGAACAACTGGGTAGATGTAACAGTCAATGGTTACGTGGAAGAAGATGCGTGGGTGGGCTTGTATCCAAACGGGACCACCGGTTCTATTTCAAGTCCGTCTATCGCCTGGCATTATGCCTCAAAGGAATTCACATCCCGCCAAAATTACGGCGATCTGCAGTACGTTGCACACATCCGTTTTGACATATCGTCTGCCAACATTTCCAATCCGACAGCGTATCAAGTCGTCTTGTTCATCGGCGATAATTACAATCAGGCGTCGGTCAAGCGCATTGCCGCAACGTATCAACATATTGACGTAATGACGAAATACACCGCCGTGAATTACGGGAATTATAAAATCAGCACCGGCAACGTTCTCAAGTACGGGATCGGAGACGAAATACGGATCGATTTTTCCGGGGTAACAGACAAGGATGCATGGATCGGCCTGTATCCCGAAAATGTTACCAATTATAATTCCTGCACAACCGGGATGTGGGTATATACGGCGACCGGCAATCAGTGGGGAATGAATGGAGCATATTGGGACAAAATACCCAAAAATGGAACGGTCTATCTGCACGCCAACTATCTGGACGTCGATACGGGCACAATCCGTGATACGCCTGTAGGCAATTACAAGCTGGTCCTGTTTGGAGACGGCGGATATACGTCTGTTAAGAGTGTGATCCCTATCGAGATTTCGTATTATGCTTCGTAAAATTATCATTCCGTAAATCATTTTTCCGTAAGTAAAAAGAGCCGTGTAGACTTTTCGTTAATGTTTTGAGGATGGACATAATGAAATATTGCTATTGCAATATGAGATAAACCTTACGGATTATAAAATTTTCCCCATAGGCCGCAGCGTATTTGACATTTGCGGTGCAAATCGTTCCTGGCGTAAGCCGTTTCCCTCGCCCGAAGGACAAAATTCATTAAAAAAAGCAAGCCTTTCGACTTGCTTTTTGGTAGACCATTCCAGACCAAAAACAAAATTTCATTACTTTGTCGGCGGCTTCGCGGTGACGCGGTGGTAATACTTAGCTCTAGATTTGATATGCAGCTATGATATAGGGAATGGCCTCAATAACCGGCGGGAAATTCCACCATGCCACCTTGCACAAAACATATCTTTTGTTCGTCGAATTTGCGACAACCCTGTTGGCGCATTCGCCCTTTTTGCAACCGACACATCTACCGTTGCTGCCTCTGTATTCTTCTGGAAGAGATTCAATAAACGCAACCACTTTATCCGCCTTTTTTCCAAACCGCACCACAACATATGGCATTAAGCCATTCTCGGCATTCTGCATAATTCTGATTTTATTTTTATATATGTATTGACATGGCAGTGTTCCATAATACCAACCGCTTGCGCACTCGCCGTAATTTGAACCTATTGCTGTCATAGCCTCATTAAAGCGTGATAAAAATTCTTTATGCGCATCCGACAGCATATTAAAACTATATAAATCCCGGAGTGGTATCTTTTCGTCGGCTCCATATGCGAAAACACGGTAATTGAATTTTGTAAAATCGAATCCGAAGCTTACCCTGCAAATGTTGAGCGCCGAAAATGCCTTTAAGACTTTCAGAACAGCGGGATACTCGGGAAAATTAACTGTTACGTTTTCTTTTTCTATTCCATCGATACAAAAGCCAAAACGTTCAAGGCACTCAAATACCAATTTCATATGCTTGGAGATAAAGAACTTGTCTTGCTTGTCTTTCCTATATTCATTTGTTGTATCCGACAGTTTCACAGAACAATTCGTGTAGTAGGTCATATACGCGTTCATTAGCGAATCCATCTCAACGACCAGAGAATTTTTCTTGATTTCAGAAAAGCGGCCGATCGTATACAACAATTTCTTTACACAACTAATGTGCTGCGATGTCTGTAGTCGCAGCTCGCCGGTTTTTTTATCCGGTTTAACCAATCCAATTGACTCCGGATGGTCATACAAAAAGTCATAGATATCGATCACTTTGTTTTCTAAAAATTGAAATGCGCTGCAAAACGCCGATTGTGTAAGCCCCTGTAAATGCTCATCGAGAACTGTAAAGGAATTAGGGATTTCGCACATATAGCTATTGTACGAGCGCAGTGCTGTATATAATTGATCAATCGTTTTTGTTTCAAGCGTATTAGCCATTTTCATTCACCCAGTTCCAATATATTCTCTAAAACACTATAATTTTATCATTATAACAAAAACCTACCGCAAAATCAATTACGGCAGGTTTTTGACATTTGTGAGAGTTACATGAAAAAGATATTTTCGGAATTTTGGAGAGGGGAGTTGAACTCTCGAAAAGAACAAAATTACCAAAGCTTAAACTCCGTTTTGTTTTTGGCAACATACTTCACGAAACCAGGTCATAACTGCGGTTCAAACACAGGAATAAAATCAGTATTTTTTTACTGGTCTTAAAACCTGATAACCACGGTCTTGCCACATATGTCTTTGGTAATCCTGACATCGTGTTTCGTTCCATTCAAACCCCATTGATCTGGGATCAAAATTCCATGCGAGATCCTCAACGCGCCTCATCACTTCACCGTTATCGCGGAGATAGTCATATTTCGGATGACCGAAAACCAAATAATAGCTTTCCGGAATATCCCGTATTTCAAATTTTGAGGGTGCATCCCCTGTATAGTCTGCCGGGACTCCGGTGCCGTAGAAATATCCTTTCGTTCCATCCTGATAATACCAACCTGCATGGTGTGACCAGACAACAGGATGCTGATATGGTACAAAGCTTTCCAAAACACCTTCAATTTCATCAAAATCAGGGCGTTTTTCAAAATCCCAATACCCTTTTGCATTCAGATCATATAACCCAATAAATTTGTGTGCCGGAATATACTCTACCCACATCTGCGGATCGGTTAAAGTACTTTCGCTCATTTTAACAACCCCTTTTACAATATAGTGAGAAGGATTCAGAACAACTTTTCGTATAGGGAGCGGAATCGGAACGGGATGTTTTCGGTATACAGCCGGTGTACATCCATATGTATACTGGAAAGCCCTCGTCAGGGCCCCCTGTGACGAATACCCATATTCCAAAGCAATATCGATGATTGGTTTTTTTGTATCACGAACTTCTATCGTGGCAAAGTATAGGCGTCTCCCGGCTATATACCGCTTTACTGTCATGCCAGCTATAAGGCGAAATTGACGGGAGCAGTAAAACTTCGAATAATGCATAGCCTGGGATATGCTATCAAGCGTTGGATTTTCCAGTATATGTTCCTCTATAAAATCAATCATCTTCTGAACTTCGTAATTCCACTCATACACAAGTCTTCACCTCCTTCTAAATCCTATTATACGCACTATGATCATGATAAACTTTACATAAGTTGCAAATAAGGAAAGGTTATAAAATATCGTAAATAAAACAAAAAATCACAACACCGGAGTTCAACTCCTCAATGTTGTGATTTTCTTGGTGGACCCGAAGGGGATCGAACCCTCT
>CABQCN010000038.1 GCA_902462635.1 uncultured Oscillospiraceae bacterium | reverse complement strand
GTTTTTGTGGATGCGTTCCGCGGCGAAATATACGAGTGCCGGAGGTTGAGTATGATAATCGATGTCGAGAACTTAAACAAACAATTCGTCACGTACCACAGAGGCCATTCCCTGAAAAGCATCGTAGGCAGCCTTTTTGTTCGGGAACAGAAGATCGTCCATGCCTTGAACGATATCAGTTTCCATCTGGAAGAAGGAGAACTCGTCGGCTTTCTCGGTCCGAACGGCGCCGGGAAGTCCACGACACTCAAAATTCTGACCGGAATACTGCATCCGAGCGCCGGGCGTGTCGATGTCATGGGCTACGTCCCATGGGAGGACAGAAAAAAATTTGTGGCAAAAATAGGCGCTATATTCGGACAAAAATCACAGCTTTTCATGGATGTCCCGCCAATCGACGCTTTTTATTTAAATAAAGCGATTTATAATATTCCGACGGATTTATTCGGCCGGAAGCTCGCTTTGCTTGTCGAACTTCTGGATGTCGGGGATATCATCAAAAAACCAACGCGGCAGCTGTCTTTAGGAGAACGCATGAAATGCGAATTTATCATGGCAATGCTGCATGACCCGAAAATTGTGTTTTTAGACGAGCCGACAATCGGATTGGATGTGATTGCCAAGCAAAGGATCAGAAGCTTTATTCTTGAAATGAACAAAAAGGGCACTACCTTTCTTCTGACAACGCACGATATTGCCGATATCGAATATCTGGCGCAAAGGGTGATCGTGATTAAAAGCGGCGATATTGTTTTTGACGATACGACTAAATCTCTGCGGCATAAATTGGGCAATATCAAGTTGATTACCATATCCTTCCACGGCACAGTGCCGGAGATCGACCATCCGGGAATTCAGGTTATCACCCAACAACCGGATGCCGGCGCGGAGCTTGCGGTCAACTGCGATCTGATCGATATCGGCGACTGCATCCGATGGATCGGTGAAAAATCTAAAATCAAAGATATCAATATTCAAGACCTCCCGATTGAAAATGCCATTATCGACCTGTATAAAAATTAACCGGGCAGCCTGCATACGATGCAGGATTGCAGAAAAAACTTCACATAGAATTTATTCGACCGGAGAATTATTTTATGTTAAAATAATAGAATTGTGAAGAATCTTATTTGAAAGGATTTGGTCGATATATGGATTATGCAGCAGAATCGCTCAAAAAGCATCGGGAATGGATGGGGAAAATTGAAATCACATGCCGTGCTCCGCTGGAAAACCGGGAGGATCTTTCCCTCGCGTATACGCCCGGCGTGGCGGCGCCGTGCTTGGCAATCAAAGAAGATGTGCAGTTGAGTTATGATCTGACCCGCCGTTCCAATTTGGTCGCGGTCGTTACGGATGGCAGCGCCGTATTGGGCTTAGGCGATATCGGCCCGGAAGCCGGCATGCCGGTTATGGAAGGAAAATGCGCTCTGTTCAAGGCATTTGGCGATGTCGATGCCGTTCCGCTTTGCATCCGTTCAAAAGACGTTTCGGAGATTGTCAATACGGTCCGCTTGCTTGCAGGCAGTTTCGGCGGGATCAATTTGGAAGATATTTCTGCTCCCCGTTGCTTTGAAATTGAAAAACAGCTGAAAGAATGTTGTGATATCCCGATTTTCCATGACGATCAGCACGGTACCGCCGTCGTTGTCCTGGCCGCGATGATCAGTGCGCTTCGGCTGACCGGAAGAAAATTGGAAGACGTGCGCGTGGTTGCAAACGGCGCTGGCGCCGCAGGAATTGCAATTATCCGTTTATTGCTGCAAATGGGCCTGAAAGATGTCGTTCTGTGCGACCGCGCCGGCGCAATTTACCAGGGACGCAGCCATATGAATCCCATCAAAGATGAAATTGCTGCGATTACAAACCGGGAACGCCGGAGCGGCAGTCTTGCCGATGTTTTAAAAGGCGCCGACGTCTTTATCGGCGTATCCGCGCCCGGCTGTGTGACGCCGGAAATGGTGAAATCCATGCATGCGGATCCGATTTTATTTCCGATGGCGAATCCGGAACCCGAAATCCTGCCGGAACTTGCGAAACAAGCAGGCGCCGCTGTGATCGGTACCGGACGCAGCGATTACCCGAATCAAATCAATAACGTACTTGCCTTCCCCGGCATTTTCCGGGGCGCTTTGGATGTGCGGGCTTCCGATATCAACGATGATATGAAAATCGCCGCCGCTTTGGCAATCTCGGATCTGGTTTCCGATGCGGCGCTGTCGCCGGACTATATTATCCCGAGCGCGCTGGACCGCAGCGTCGCGCAGGCGGTTGCCCGCGCTGTTGCGGACGCCGCGCGCAGAACCGGCGTTGCCAGGATTTGACGGAACAGGCGCTTTCTTACCGGAAAACTCGCTATTTCCACGCTCTCGGAATTAAGGTTACGGAGAAGTCTGACTTGCTTAAAAATCCAAAGCCACAGCGAGGAGGTTTGTAATGTGAAAAAAGTGTTTTTACTGGTTTTATCCGAGGAAATTCCTGTGGCTGATGCAGACACCATAGATATCCGGATGGTCGGTTCTGTTGAGAAAGAGGATGGAAATTCTCTTATTTGGTTTATGTCCGGCAATGAGAATCAAGCACATTATTATCTTCCAGAGGAAAAATTTTATCCGTTTTCCTTTTTCAAGAAGTAATTCCTTCAGAGTATAAGTTTTTAGATGCTTCAGGAAATGAATTGAATTGACAAATTCCGATTTTGATGAACGGCGCATATAAAATGCGCCGCCCGCCTTGTTCACGTTATTTGGGATCGGCTAATGGACGCCTGTTTTTTTATAGATTGTTTTTCTGAAGAACCCAGTCTGTCGATAAATTCATCGCGGCGCGGCAGGCGTTCGTTTGATCCAGCGCGTTGAGCATTACGAAATCATGTATCGTCGCTTTAATTCTTACCGCCGTGACGTCGACTCCTGCGCACAAAAGTTTTGCCGCATACGCTTCCCCCTCGTCCCGCAATACATCCGCTTCCCCATTGATGATCAATGCATCCGGCAGCCCGCGCAGCTGGTCGGCAGTTGCGCGCAGCGGCGAAGCCGTAATCTGCGCCCTGTCGCTCTCGTTTCTGGTATATTGGTTCCAGAACCAGATCATCCCTGCGCGGTAAAGAGAATAATCCGTAGCGAATTCCAGATAGGTATTCGTGTTGAAACATGCATTCGTTACGGGGTAATATAATAATTGTTTATGGATGTACGGACCGTGGCGGAATTTTGCGAGAATCGCCAGAACGGCAGCCATATTTCCGCCGACGCTGTCGCCTGCGACGGTCAGTTTCGATAGGTTGAGGTTCAGATTCTTTTTCTCGCTGATCTTCGGGAGCATCGATAAAATCTGGTAGCACTGCTCGATTGCAGTAGGATATTTTGCTTCGGGAGAAAGGCTGTATTCCGGAAATATCAGGATGCAATTCGTACGCGCGGCAAGTTCGCGTACCAGCTTTTCATGCGTATGAAAATTACCGAATACCCACCCGGCTCCGTGCGTATAAAAAATCGGATCCGGATTCGCAGGACAATTTTCCGGTTTTACAAGATATACTTTGATGATCCCCCATCGTCCGGTATGATATTCGAACGAAGAAACAGACGCGGGATATTGATATACCGGCGCGTTCTGCGCCTGATTGAGCCGTTTTCTTCCTTCTGCGGGCGGAATCTGAAAGATCAGAGGCGGCTTTGCATTTTCCTCGCAGACCTGCAGAGCCGCTTCTTCCAATGGAATCCGTTTATTCATTCTCTGTCTCCTGTATTATTTTTGCTATCATAGTATGCTTTTTCCATGGACTCTGTGCTTTCACAACGATCATCGAAAATGAATATACTGGGTACGAAGTCTTTTTTTCGGAGTGATGCTTCATGCTTACGTTCCTCAGTGCCCTGATTTTTAGTATGTCCTCAAATTTAGATAATATTGTCATCGGAATTGTTTATGGAATCAAAAAAATAAAAATCGGCATATTGCCGAATCTGTTGATCGCATTGATTACCGTTACCGGTACGGTGCTCTCGATGTGCGCGGGAAAACTCATTACGGAAATATTACCGGCCGGCATTACCGGCTTGCTCGGAGCCGGTATCATTATCTTATTGGGATTGTATTTTGTGCTGCAAAGCTTTGCAAATTTATTGAATAAAAAGAAACGCATCCGCAGCGTAGCGTTAAAAGATGCGGACAGCATGATCGATTACGCGCAGAATTCGGACAAAGATGTTTCCGGCACGATTGATCTGAAAGAGTCCGTTGCCGTAGGGATCGGCCTGACTTTCAATAATATCGGCACCGGTATTGCGGCAAGCGCCGCCGGCGTCGGAATATTGGAAACGGTGATCTGCACGTTTGCATGCAGCGTTTTGTTTTTGTTTCTGGGCGTTTTTCTCGGCGATAAAATATTCGGCAAAATTCTGGGAAAATATGCGCCGCTGATCTCCGGGATCCTGCTGATTGTATTGGGTCTTCTAGAAATGTTTTACTGAAACGATTCCATCGTCATCAAACATGAGAATTTTTTATTTTCAAACAGGACGGGGTTCTAAAATCTGCCGCAGCAAACCGCAGACGTTCCGGTCCAGTTCAAACAACCTGGAAAACAGATCTTTCAAAGATTTTTTTTGGCGATCATCCCATAAGATCCCGCGGACGTTATCCGGCAGCTCGTAAGCTGCCGCGGGTCCGATGCCCAGCTCTGCCCGGACCGTCCAGCATAAATCATGGAATTGCAGATAGTTTACATTGATTTCTTTGAGAGATCCTTTCTGGGCGGGATGCGCCGCCATTCGATATAAAGCAGAGGTGCAGCATTCCGCCACATGCCAGCGGCATGCCAGCGTATAACCGGTAAGCTCGTTCAGTTGGCGCACCAGCTTCTGCTGATCCGGTTCCGTGTCGATAGCGGAAAGTATTTCCTTCTCCAGGACCTTGTTTTCTTCCCGGGAAAGGATGCGGTACATGCGCCGGATCAGATCCGGGAAAGGCAGTCGGGCAGGATACGTGTCCGTGATTATTATCCCGTATTGAAACGGTTCATACCAGCCGGACAGATAAAAACGCCCGTCTTCCAGATAACCGTCCGGCAGCATTACAGGTTGCACGCTGTAATGCTTGTGCGCGTCGATTCCATATAATACGGAACGATCGGTATCGTATCCCGTAACGATATGCCAGTCCTTCCCGCCGCCAAGTTTCATCAGAACAGGAATTCCCCTGTCTATGGAAGCGGTGATTTGTGAAAATACCGCGGATTTTTCGGTGCCTTTCAAGATTCTTTCATATTTGCAGCCGACCGCTTTCATTGCAAGGTCGAGGCGGTCGGTCAGCAAGGCGGAATCCGTGCCGGGAAGATAGATCGTTTGATACGGATCGCAAGGCGCAGGATCGTTCCATAAAAGATTTACGCCGGTGATTGTCGATAAAAACTGGTATAACGTATGATGCCGGCGTTCCGCATCCGTCTTTCCGCGGTAAAATTGCATTTTGCTGCCCGCATTCTCGGCGGCGAGCAAAACGGAAGCGATCGCGCAGAGTAAAAGATTGGACTGTGCGTCGACGGGATATTGAACGGGCTTACCAGTATTGTTTTTCATGCGCGGGTGCTTTCGATTGTTTTTTCTCCGCCATCCCAGCGGACGAGGACTTTAACAGGCGTGTCGCTGCGGACTTTGACTTGCGGTTCCCGTTCTTTCCCCGCGCGTTCGTCGCAAATTAAATCAAGGAAGGCTCCGTTGAAAGGATATTGCAGCACGCCGTGCTTTTCAGTGAGATTGACGTCCCAGGTGATGACATGGTTCCGGGAATCCGCACGGATCCCGAATACGTATTCAAACAGGACGGCAATGGGGACGAGTCCGGTCCAGCCGACGAAGTCGGATTTCGCTGGATTCCCCGGCGCAGCTTCTTCCGGCGAATAATTTTCCCACACGGTTCCGGTCTTACGGAATACTTCTACGACGTTTCCGAGATGATTTTCCGCGATCTCAAAAGCGAGCTTTTGATACCCGTTTTTCTCGAGACCTTTGAGTACCATGTAATTTGTAGGCGCCCATACGCTGCCGAGCCAATACCCCCCGTCTTTCTGATACGCGGGATGATCTGCGGAAAGCGTCGGGACGCGGTGCGGACGCTTGAATTCTGCGGGATTTTCCAGATGTGCGATAAAGCGTTCCAAACGGCTTTCCGGTACGATTTCTGCAAGCAGCGCCCAATACGCGCCGATACTTTTGACTTTGCTCGGTACGTCCCCTTTCCATAAATCATAATAAAACGCATCTTCTTCGCACCAGAGTTTTTCGTTGATCAATTTTGTGAGACGCGCAATTTCTTCGCGGAGCCACGCCGTATCTTCCTCATGCCCTGTGATTTTACCGATTTCGACGAGTATTTTACCGCTCATAACCATATGGATGCAGGTATCGAGCCATATGGCGTGTCCGTGCGATGTGAGATGGGAATATCCGTTCTGGACTCTCGGCTGGTTGTCCATCCCGCAGGCAAGGCCGGTGCTCCAGTAGCTGCCGTCGCGCCAGGTATGATTCAGCTGCAGCCATTTATGATATGCGAGCAGTGGGTAAAATATTTTCTCCAGCCGCGCTTTGTCTCCCGTGATCTGATAATATTCCCATTCGCTCCAGGGCATGATATTCGGCCCCGTGGAAGCGGGATCATCGCGGTGGAATTGTTCGCCGTTCTGTGCTTCGCAGATTTCCCGGCAAATAAATCCATCTCTGTGCTGATGGGAATAAAAATTGTCCAACGTTTTTTGAAAATTGAAAATATGACTGGCGTACCGTCCGAACATGACGATGAAGGAAGAATCCCACATAAACAGATAGCCGTTGAAGGCGGTGTCGATGAAGTTCGATACGAAGCCTGCTTCCGCGTTCGGGGTGCGCAGGTTGCGGAAGGCAATCTCCCACGCTTTATAATAACAAGCCACCGCGTCCGTATGCCCTTCCCAGAGCGGCTGCGGCAGCTTGCATTTTATTTTTTCATAGTCCGGAAGCGGATTGTTTTCCGGCGTCATGTGTAAAAACGGATTTTTGCCGGCATATTCGTTTTCGGCGTAAAATAACGACTCGTTTACTTTATATAGATTTCCCATGGGGATACCCTCCTGCCTGTTTTTTATTGTCTTTCGGCAGATTGTATCACACCCGCTGTAAAAAAGCCAGCTTATAATTCGCGTTTTTCATAGAATTTTATCGATAAAAACCAGGAAAATCCAAATAAAAGGATCGCTGCGATGGGAATGAAGGCATGGAACGATTCGGTGATGAATTTCATGAATTGATTGTTTGCAGAGAAATAGGAAAAAGCAAACACACAGGCGAAAACCAGACCGATCGTAACGTAATATGCGAGTCTTCCCTTCTCCACGCCGAATTTGAAAATAACCGGCAGCATGACAGATGCGGGGAAAACACCTAAAATCAGTGAATTTCCAACAAACGCTGCAATTTCCGCGAGATTGAAATCGTGATGGACGAGTGATTTCACGCTGCTGAGCGTGCCCATGAAAATGACTACGGAAACGAGTAAAATCAGCATGACGAGATATTTTACGGTAACGATATCCCTGCGCTTATAGGGCATCGTATCGGCGTAATATTGCCATTTGGAACGTTCGTCATAGGAAATGAGCGTTACCGGCAGGAGCGAGGCCATGATAATCGGATAAAAGATAAAAATATTATTTTCTGAAAATACAGATGAGACGGCAAACGCAAGAATGATGATCAAAAAGGAGCGGCAGTATTTTTTTGCCATATACCAGTCTTTTAATAATAATCCCTTCATGTTATTTTCCCTCCTTAATCATGTAAATAAATAATTCTTCGATGCCGATCGGACTCGGCGAAGAACCGGCCGGCAGTTTGGCGCGCTCTACAATGGCTTCCACGCCATAGGCAGATGATTTTTTTCCCAGAATGGCGCTGCTTCTGAGCAGTTTTAATTCTTCCTGGCTGCAATGAATCATGCCGTAGCGTTCCAGAAGCGCGTCTTTCTCATCACAGAGCAGCAGCTTTCCTTTATGCAAAAAGGCGATGTAATCGCAGAGTTTTTCCAGGTCGCTGACGATATGGGAAGAGATCAGAATCGAATGGTCTTCGCTTCGCGTGAATTCGTATAAGATGTCAACCACGTCATCCCGTATGACGGGGTCCAGTCCGCTCGTGGCCTCGTCCAGAATCAGCAGTTTGGGATGATGGGAGAGCGCCGCCGCGATGCCCAGCTTCATTTTCATACCGCGCGAAAAGTCCTTGAATAACTTTTTCTGCGGCAGTGAAAAAGTATCGATGTATTTAAAATACAGATCCTCGTCCCATCGCTGATAGGTATTTTTTAAAATATTATTCAGCAGCTTCGGCGTGATACATTCCGGA
>CABQCN010000037.1 GCA_902462635.1 uncultured Oscillospiraceae bacterium | reverse complement strand
TACGGAATGGATCTCGCAAAGAACCCCGATTCTTCCGTCCTCCGCGCCGTTCCATTGTCTGACCAGGCGCTCCGCATCCGCAAAAGACGTTTTTGTGATCCGGCATCCGCCGTTCCAATCGTTATGCAGCGCTGCGACGCTCAGCACCGCTTTCATTCCGGACTCCGAAACCGCTTCGGCCAGCGATTCAAACGGTTCGTACATATCGGTAAAAGCGACCGTCCCCGACCGGATCATTTCGATCTGACCAAGTAAGGAAGCATAATATACGTCTCTGGACGTCAATTTTTTCTCGCGCGGAATCATTTCTTCAAACAGCCATTTCTGCAGCGGCAGATCGCTTCCGATATTCCGCAAGACCGTCATTGGGCTGTGCGTATGGGTATTTACAAGTCCCGGCATCACCAGCATATTTTTCCCATCGATTACATCGGCTTTCCCTTCATATTTCCGCAGAAAAGAATCCGCTTGTTCCGGATCGCGCGTGACCGCCAGGATCTTGCCGTCCCCGATACAGATCGTGAGAGCATCGGAAATGCCGCTTTTATCATACATTTTAACATTTTTTATTAAAATTGCCATGGAAGGCCACCCGTATTCCTTTCTATTGCATGATATCACACTTTTTGGTATCTCTGCAAGTCCAGCATGACAAATTTCAGCATGGAATACTGCATCATATTCCGTACCGCAGCTTCCTGTAAATAGTCAAAATCGTTTTCCGGGAGGATTAAAATCAGTTTTCTCTGTGCAATATTCTCCTTTCTGATTGTGATCCCGCCGTATTCCGCGCCGTCAAAAGCGGCCAGCGTATCGATCATCTGCCGGATCGTTTTTTCTAAGGCACCGGAATGCTGATAACTCGCCATGGTGTGATTCAAACTTTTGATCATGATGGCCGTTCCGTTTTCAAATGCGGCGATCACCGGAAACGATTCCGGCAAATTCCCCCCGTACATCCGGCGGAATATTTTTCCTCTTGTAAAATTATTTTCTTCCCAGACCGTCGGCGTTTTCTCTTCCGACTCCGGCAGCGAAACGTGCGGCGTGCGGCCGCCGCCCCATGCACGGCAGGAAACGGAGAATCCAATCCGTACCGGGAACGGCAGATACGTGTCCAACCTGCAGTATCCCGTAATCCGGACCGCTTCCGTATCGTTCCGGAAAAATTCACTTTGATAAAGATTCAGATCCTTCACCCGTAAAATTCCGTTCTTCACAAGCGCATCGTCTGCGATATAAGAATCACAAAGCGACTGCGCTGCAAAACCGTATATAAAATCAGAAGAATATTCCGAAATTTTTCTACAGTTCAGGATATTTCCAAGAAGTGCGTCTTCTTCCGCCCGGAACGCTTCCTGCAAGCCGCCTCCCAATTCCGAAAGCATTTCGTTTTGCAAATCTTTTAAAAATGCGTTCCGATAAGCCGGCGCCCATCTGCACATTTCGTCGGCAGTTTTAATAACGGAGAGTTCCAACAGATTCTGCGCGGCGGCGATTTGCAGAATAGAGAGAAAGAACAATAAAACGCCCAAAACAGCCGGCAGGAGAAGCGCCGTCTCCAGTGAAATGCTTCCCTTCTCATTGATCTCTTTCCGTTCAGTAGGATAGTTCACAGGAGTCCTCCCTATAATAGCGTCCTTTTCCCTCTCCCAGAAAAAGCGGAGAAATGAATAAAATCCGCACTTTTGCAGACGCGGTAATTTTATGATAAACGCCGGAAAGGCGGTAAGTCTGCCCTGTGAGTTCTTTCATATTGACTTCGATGAGATCGCAGATCCGCATCAGTTTCGTTTCCATCGGCGTCATCAATAAAAGGATGCGGAGATAAAACGGATAATTCTGCACCGCATCCCAGTTCCCATCCGGGCCTTCTCCGAATTTGAGAATCGGAACGGATTTCCCTGCCAGCAGCGTTTCGAGGTCCCGGTAGGAATCCAGCAGCGCCCAGGCCGATACGATAATAAATTTATATAATAGTACACCCGCGCCCAGACTGAGCGACGCGGCAATGGCTCTGGCCATCGCTTCCGCGGAAGCGCTCCGTTCTCCGTCTTTCATAATCCCGATAAAATTTAATAAAAAGCGCAGTGCGAGGATTTTATGTTCGGCGCTTCGATTGTTTTTCCGCGCGGAAGCGTCGCCGTTCAAAATATATTCCGTTTCATTCTTTATGCATTCTTCCGACGGCCCGTCCAGCCGTGTCGTCATATAGCTTATAATATAATCGTCCGTAAGAAGACATTCTTTCGCCTCCTGAAAGAGGTTTCCAAAAGAAATGCCTTCGCCGAACGAAAAAAAGCAGCTGAAGGTGTCGAAGGAATCGAAAGAAGCGCCGGCATCCAGCCCGGGAAAGGACATACTTTCCAACTGGGTCCCGGTACGCACGGAGGGAAACGCCGCGTACTCCTGCGGCGGCACGACATACGCGTCCCCGGATCCGGCAGGCAAGCCGGTAAGTTTCAAAATCTCTTCCTTTAACGCCTGGCGATCATCTGCGGCTCCGCTGCCGCCGTTTCCCGCGTGAATCAAATTAATCCTGATATCCGTGTCGATTTTGCGGATAAAAAACGCTTCGTTGAGCGCAGCGATATCCAGACGTCCGCTCTCTTTGAATTCGCGTAAAACGGACAAACGTTCCGCGAATACGGACAAATTCTCTGCAATTCTGCCTGCCGCGGCATTACTTGCGATTTGCGCCGCCTGTTTGCGGATTCTGTTTGCTTCTTCCGGCCCAGATCCGTCCCGCGCGGCTTGTTGCAGCTTATCTTCGATTCGCTGCGTTCCGATGGCAAGTTCCCGGCAAAGCAATGCCGCCTCGTTATTATATTCCTGGTATTGTTCGCACAGCATCACCGCCTGATCGATATAAAATACGGCATCCGTGTTCTGCGAGAATGCTTCCGTGATATTCCGCAGTACTTCCGCCGTCAATGCCTGCGAATATCCGTTGACGCATATGGGATCGCCCGGAAAGTATCCTTCCGTTTTTCTTTTCAAAGCGTTCTGCGTCTTCTGCAGCGCCGCCAGCTGCTCTGCCGCTTCACCGCAAGCGCGGTAATCCGCCCCTTGTTTTTGCGCATCCGAAACTGCGCCGAGTACCTGCAATATGGTTTCCGTCAAATTCAGCGGCGTTTTTATTTTCATCAAATCACAGATCTGACGTTTCAGCACATCCGGTTCGGTAAAATTCCCGCTGAGCGAAACGCTGGATTCTTCCGCATGATAATAACGTTTAAATAAATCGTCTGCCGAACCGCCGGAACCCGTATTGAAGCCGTACAGTCCGTACTTTTCTGCCAGCAGCGAATCGTAAGAAGCCAACACGGATTTGCAGGCGAGCATCATCCCCGCCGCGGCGCGGCTTTCCTGAATTTTAAACGCGACATAATCGTACAGCGCCGTATTCAGTAAAATCACGGCGCAAAGCATCACTGCGGCTGCGATGGTAATACTTCCCTTCTCAGTCCGCATATTTTTGGTATAAATCATACAGAACCGCCCCTCCCCGCGCGATATCGGTATTGCTGATTTTATGTTCCAAAGACGACGCCCGCAGCACATCGGCTCGCCGCGATATCATCTCCGTATATTTTAAAGAAATACAGATAGAAATCAGAACAAAGAATAAAATTGCAGGCAGAACAATTGCCGTTTCGATCGTATGCATCCATCTCACCCCGTCATCGTTATACCTGAAAAAAAGTTCTTTGTAAAGCAAAATCGTTCGTCGCAATTCGTCTATAGCCGAAGGATTGCGACGCTGTCAAAAGATATTCAAAGGCGTCAGCGCGTCTTGATTCGCCGTCATTTCAAAAATTTTATCTAAGCGTTTCGCCTCCATTGCGGCTTCTTCAAAATTACCGCATCGCACATGTTCCAGAAACGTGCAGATTCCGAGATCGACTTTTTCAATTGAAGTATGATTGATAAAAAAGCTCCAATGCTTCATATGATTTTCCCAATCCTCCTGAAGCGCCCCGCATTTCGCGTCCAGCTCGGGATCCTCCTGCCCCGATTCCAAAATAAGATTGATTTTGTCCCGGAAGCCGCTCACGTCCGCTTCGAGCATTTTGTCGAACCATGTCGTGGGAATAATTACAAGCGACAGGATGATAACCACCATAATAATATATAAAACAGAATTTCTGTACATTTTATTTTCCCTTCTTCTGCACGATAAATTGGCCCGCTCCGTTTACATAACAGTAAAATACGTCCTTCGCCGATCGTACCCCGTTCTTGCCCAGCGCTTCTTTCAACATTTTTTTATCGATATTCAGGAGTTCCATATTATCTTCCATAACGCATCCGCCGATAATGATATCGGTAACGATATCCGGCGTCCCTTTGATATTGAGATCACTCCGCGTTACGTTTTGAGAATCGCTTACCGGCAGCACGCTTAAATCCCCGTTGTTTTCCAGAATCGCGAGCTGTACCGTCTGTACGTCGGGATAGCCTTTCAGCCGCAGCGCTTCCAGCAGGTCATCCAGCGTATACATTTGATTGCGGAGATTTTTTTCGACGACGACGCCGTTTTTGATCATGACGCACGGTTTTCCGCAGAAAAAGCTCCGTACCGTTTTTAATTTCAGCACGCCGTATGAGATAGTAAGCTGCATTAAAAGAAGCGATAAAATCGGAATAATTCCGGACCACAGCGGAATGGCGCTGTCCTGCATCGGCAGTGCGGCCAGATCGGAAATCATGAGCGCAATTACGAATTCATACGGCTGCAGCTGTCCGATCTGCCGTTTTCCCATCAAGCGCATCACAAAGATAACAATCAAATACATAATAATTGTTCTGATAAAACTGACCAAGGCAAATCCCCTCAATTCAAATATTTTCAACGCGTATATTTTCCGCAATTTTACGTAAAATATTCTCCGTATTATCAAATTCACGAAAGGATGATCAACGAATGGCAAATTCCACGATGCCGGAAAAATCGCTCTCCATGCTGGAAGACATGCTCGGCGCAGAATCCATGGCGGTCAAAAAATATCATTTTTATGCAGCAAACTGCACGGATCCAAATTTAAAAACAATCTGCGAGAAAGCAGAACAAATGCACAGAAAGCATTTCGACACGATGTTTCAGTATCTGAATTCTTATGCGTGTCAGTCAAACTAAGGAGTATGTGATATGGAACAAATTTTAACGGAGCAGGACATGATCGCAGACGCGCTCAGTACGGAAAAGCAAATCACGGAATTATACGCTACTTTCGTATCCGAGGCTTCCTGTCAGATTCTCAGAAATGAAATCACAAAAATTTTTACGGAGACACAGCAGCTCCAGTTCGAAGTATTCAACGCCATGAAAGCACGCGGATGGTACAGTGTTAAAAACACGGACCAGGCGGCGGTACAGCAGGCGGTGCAAAAGTTCAGACAGGTCATGAGCGGATTGTGATCTGCTTTCATAAAAAGGGGACGGCCCGGCGCTTCGGTATCCGGGCCGTCTGCGTATTCCAACGGCGATCTCATTTTTTGTACATATTTTCCACCTTTTTTCTCTTGACAATTTGTTCTGTCCTTCTTATACTGTACTTACCGTACCGGTACGGTAATATCATTAAGTGCAATAAGGAAGGCTGCAAATGGAGATCATCATCAGCAACAGCAGTGAGAAACCCATATACGAACAAATATGCCTGCAGGTGAAAAGCCTGATCATGGACGGAACATTAGCCCCGGGCGAATCGCTGCCTTCCATGCGCGCTTTGGCAAAAGATCTGCATATCAGCGTTATCACCGTCCAGCGGGCATACGAAGATCTTACCCGGGATGGGTTTATCGAAACCGTCTCCGGCAAGGGCAGCTTCGTCGCTTCGCCTAACCGTGCCTTCATTCAGGAGGAACAATTCAGAATCGCGGAAGAACTGATCCGCAAGGCGGCGGAAATCGGGCGTACGCATGGGATTTCTTTTGCGCAAATGGCAGATATTCTCAGACTGTATTACGAAGAATAAAGCGAGGTCGGATATATGAAAGAATACGGAATTTTAGTGGAAAATTTGAATAAAAAATTCGCCGATTTTCAGTTGAATCATATTTCGTTTCACGTTCCGAAAGGATGCATCGTGGGTTTTATCGGCGAGAACGGCGCGGGGAAAAGCACCGTCATAAATCTGATTTTAGACGAGATCAAAAAAGATTCCGGGAGAATTGAAATTCTGGGAAAAGATCACACGGATTCTTCCGTAAAAAAAGAAATCGGCGTCGTGTTCGACGAATGCAGCTTTCACGATGTTTTTACGGCTCTGGATATGGGTAAAATTTTTTCCGGCGTTTACGGCACATGGGACGAGGATTTTTTCAGGCAAAAGCTGCGTAAATTTCAGCTTCCTCCGAACAAAGGGATCGGTAGGTTTTCAAAGGGAATGAAAATGAAATTGTCTATTTTATGCGCGATGGCGCATCATCCGAAGGTACTCCTGCTCGATGAAGCAACGACCGGACTCGATCCGCTCGCGAGAGAGGACATACTGGATATGTTTTTGGAATATATGCAAGACGAGGAAAATTCTTTGCTCTTTTCATCGCATATTACATCGGATATCGAGAAAATTGCAGATTATGTCGTTTTTCTCCATCAAGGAACTATTCTTTTTGAAGAACAAAAAGACAACCTGCTGTATCAATACGGGATCGCAAAATGCGGAAAAGAACAGATGGCTTCTATCGCGCCGGCGGATTATCTGATCGCCAGGGAAACTGCGATGTGTACGGAATTTCTGGTTAAGGATAAAATATCTTTTCAAAAAAAATACAAAAATATCGTAGTTGACAATGCAACGTTGGAAACCATCATGCTATTTTACAGGAAAGGAGACGCAGCGTTATGCGAGGATTGATTTATAAAGATATTTGCTTGTTTTTTAAAAGCATCCATAAATTTGTATTGCTGATCGCCGGCGGAATGATCGTATTTATTTTCGTCAAATTGGGGGAAGCTGCCGGATTGCTCGTGTCGATCCTGTTTGCAATGACGGTCAGCTCGCAATTTATATTATGTTTTGCCTCCGATGAGAAAGCCAATTGGAAAAAATACGAGCTGTCATTGCCGGTAAGCGGCCAAAAGGCGGTCGCAAGCAAATACCTTTCCGCCGTCTGCCTTTTGGCCGTAGGGCTTGCGGGCAGCCTGCTCTTCAACTTATTCGCAAGCGTTCTTTACGGAACCTGGAATCTTACGATCTGGATGATTTCCGCTGCCGTATCCGTACTGATTCCGCTGGCCTGGATCGGGCTTTGTCTGCCCTTGACGTATTGGTTCGGATTCCGGGCATCTCAGATCATGGCACTCCTTTGTATCTTCCCGGTCGTACGGCTGATCAATTATTTTGAAGATGGTTCCGGCGTTTCGGCACCGCCGCCGGCGGTGCCGTCGTATCTGGGAATCGCCGCAGCAGCCGTAATCGTTATTTACGGGGTATCCTACCTGATCAGTGTGATCGGATATCGCCGCAAAAAAATACGGTAGAAGCGAAGAATATCACCGATATGCTGAAAACGATCTTTTTATTCGGTCCGGAGCGCTTCCACGGGGTCTTTCTTTGCCGCAAAGCGGGACGGAATCAGCCCGGCGATAAAGGTCAGGAACATACTGATCGCAACCAGGATGATTCCCCCGATCCAGGGCAGCGCCGCCATGCCGGAAATGCCGGTATACGCACTGATGATGAGATTGATCGGGATCGTCAGAAGCAGCGTGATGGCGATGCCGATGATTCCCGCGACAAAGCCTACGATCAGGGTTTCTGCGTTGAATACGCGGGAAATGTCGCGTTTCGACGCGCCGATACTGCGCAGGATGCCGATCTCTTTCGTTCGCTCCAGTACGGAGATATACGTGATGATTCCGATCATGATTGAGGAAACGATCAGGGAAATCGCCACGAAAGCGATCAGGATATAGCTGATGGCGTTGATGATCGTCGTTACGGAAGACATCATGATGCTGATATAGTCCGTATATTGGATTTTATCCTCCTCTGATTTGCCTTGGTTATATTTATCGATTTTTTCGACGATTTTCTCTTTGGACTGAAAATCAACGGGATAAATATTGATCGCGGATGGCTCGTCGAGATCGGCGGCGCCCATTTTCTTCAGATTTTCTTCCAGCGTCGCGGCGGAAGCGGTGCCGTTCTGTTCCATATATTGCTGGACAAATAACGCCTTCTCCTCCTCGGACAGCGCTGCAAACCGTTCTTGTTCTTCCGGCGTCAGCATCGATACATCGAATTCCGCGCCAGCCGCACCGGTCTGCTGGCTTCCGGTATTTTTAAATTTTTCTCCTGTAAAGACGTCGATTTCCGGATTTGCCTGCTGCGCTTTCACGATCTCGCTGTGATTCACTTTCTCAACCAGCGTCGTCATCAGATCGGAACGG
>CABQCN010000036.1 GCA_902462635.1 uncultured Oscillospiraceae bacterium | reverse complement strand
TGTGGGAACGCCCTCGTACTCGGCGGCAGCGATATTTTTATTTGTGACGACCGCGCCCGAAGCCGTGTATACGGTCCCCGTTACGGGTGTAGTCCAATCCTGCCCGCTTAAAGTTCCTCCGTTTAAAATGACGTTCCCGGATATCGAAGATGAATTCAATAATAAAACATTTCCATTCGCTTCAACTGCGGCTCCTTCCGCGGCAAAACTCCCGGAGACAGAAACGGAAAAAATAACGGCGGCCACGATGAAGATGCTGATTAATTTTTTCGTTTTCATGTAAACCCTCCTTGCCTTCATAATAATTATCTTGTATATTATATACCTAACTTAATATAAATGCAACAACGCGGCGATTCTGAACGGAGTTAATAAAATATCTGCTGTTCACATTGAAATCGGAGGGTATCATCGGAAGATCATCAGATCCCTCCCAGGCTCCTTTAGGCGGAATCTGATGGAAGATACTCAGGCAGACCGGAGGAAGGACGATGCACCGAAGATGACAAATCAAGAAATATTGTACATTGCATTACAACAGTCAGGTTATGATTGCAACTGTAAAGCAGAGGATTTTCTAGCAACCGAGAACAAGATCTGTATATCGCAAAAAAACGATAAAGCAAGGGCTTATTTGCCGCTGCCTTTTGCATGTGACCTTGTATCTTACGGCAATAATATTGTTGCACAGGTCAGCCCGAGAATGAAAGAAGCCGTAGAGTGGTATATCGGAAAATATGCGGTTGCGCATTGCTTTGAAGCACCGAATGTGATTGCCCTCCATGAAAGGCTGGCTGAGTTTGGATACAAAGTATGCTTTATGGCAGAGTATTTTCTGCCCGATGTAAACAAGCTTCAAGAACAGCCTTGCGATTACGGCATTCAGATTATGACACCCGAACAATTTGAACGGTATTATACCGATGAATGGCAAAATGCCTTATGTGAAAAACGTAAGCATTTGGATAAGCTTGCTGTTGGAGCATTTGATAATGGCAGGCTTATCGGGCTTGCCGGCTGTTCTGCCGACTGCGAAACGATGTATCAGATTGGTGTTGATGTTCTTCCCGAATACAGGAGAAAAGGTATTGCATCTGCTATCACAAGCCGGCTTGCCATTGAAACATTAAAGCTTGGGAAAGTGCCGTTTTATTGTGCGGCATGGTCGAACATAAAATCTGTCCGTAATGCCATAAAAAGTGGATTTCGACCTGCTTGGGTTGAACTCACGGCAAGATCTGCCGAATTTGTTGATGATATTAATAAGCGATAAATTTCCGTTTGACATTTTGCAGCGTATACAACTTTTATAAAAAAGGGACGCCGGTTAGGCGCCCCAAAGCAGTCCGATCAAAGCGCGTGCAATCGTGTAAGTCGTTTTGTATTTCTGTGAGCAGATATAAAAAACAAATCGTCCCCAAACCGGCGAACAGATTTGAGGACGGTCTGTCTTATTGAATCACAAGGAACATTGCAACGGTACTCTTTTCCGGATTTTTCGGGACCGTCAGCCTGTTTCTTTCTACTTCGTCATGAACCGTCATCATCCGTATTTGCAGAATCTGCATAGAAGCATAGTAGGCAAGCTGATGATGCAGTACATCGATACTGCTTTTTTTCAATATGTTCACCGTATTATCAAAAGCGATTTTGATGTTCTGCATAACGTCATTATACAGAGCGTGTTTCGTTATTGCGTCGTTGATTTTTTTTATGGTATTATTTTCAAACACTAATACGTCCGGAATAACGGAACCATTCTCTCCGATGTGGGCGAACCTGCCGTTTATCCTGTTCCATATTTCTTTTTCCAATGGGGTCAGCGTGGAAAGATTGCGTTTGTTTCTAATCATATCCGCCAGAAGCAAGACTTGATTGTATTCCATTTCTCCCACGCGGTCCCACATATTGTAATCGCTGATTTTATAGGACCAAAACATCGCATTTTCTGAACCGTTTCCGTTATGTCCCATGCCACAGTTTTCGGGAAGCACCGTATTTTCAAAGCCTATAAAACCCCATGTTTCTCCATTTTCTCGTTTTTCAGGCCAGGAGATATTGTATTCGCGTAACGCTGCAATACAGAAATCAACGATATGGATAACTACCCACCATTTTAATTCGGAATCGGCCATACCGTTTCTGACGATGTCCATCGTCTTCACGACTGAAATGATGTCATCCGCAATCTTATCGATCCTATCGCTGCGTTCTTTGGAATTTTGGCGTTGAGCCGTATACATATCTAATTGACATTCCTTATCCGCTATAAAAAAATTGGTAACATATTTATCGCCGGTTTTTTTCAGAAGCGTCGCATGAACAAGCAAAGCGACTTCCTCTTCCAGATACGGAACGGCAACTCCCAGCTCAACCGATAATTCTTCAACAGTAGACGGATTATTGCTAGCCTGCAATAAAATGTTTTTTGGAATTTTTCTTTCAACCGCACACCACGGAAGACCGCTCGGCTGACTTCCGCTTGCTGCAAAATGCACATCCTCCGGGTTGTAACTTTTTATACCGAATTTTCTTGCCATACGCATACCTTCTTTCAAAATATTGCGGGCTCTGAGCAGCCGCATCTTGACTGCCCCTTCAGTGAGCTGAAGGGTTCGGGCGATGTCGCGGATGGGCTTGTCGTCAACATAATACGCCACAACGATTTCGCGGTAATTGGATGAAATGAATGCCAACTCCCGTCGGAGAAGCGATAACTCCTCGCTCCGTACATATTCATTTTCTATGGTTTTGTCATCCGTAAGCTCAAAATCGCTGATGTCCGCATTCGAAATCATTGCAGCTTTCCTGTGCTTCTGATCTGCCCATGCACTGTATCGGTTTCTTGCAATCCGCCATACCCAAGCCGAGAAATTTTCAGGAATAACGCCTCTTTGCAGCTGGGTGAGGATACAAAGAAAAATATCGGAAGACAGATCTTCGGCTTCCTGCTGCGTTCCTGTTTTTTTAAGAGAAAAATAAAAAACTTTCTCCATATATTGCTCCAAGTAGGTATGGATATGGCTTTTCATGAAGAATTTTGCCTCCTGCATCTGCTCACCTCCCACTTTCACTTATATAGTGGGGCAACATTCGATTTGGTAACAAGGATGATTTGGAATGGAAGAACGTTTGGCCTGTGAAGCGGAAAGGAGAGGCTGCTTCTTTCTGCAGCCTCTCCTTTCGTACCATTGCTTGCCGTTATCGCGTTCCGCTTCGGTGGTTACAGCGGTTCGATCATACCATAATCATCTTCGGCGCGGCGGTAAACGGTAGAAATTTTATCTGTTTCTTCATTTTTGAACATGAAAAACGTATGGCCCAGCATGTTCATATTCAAAATCGCATCCTGTACCGACATCGGCTTCATTTCATAAGACTTGATCCGGACAACGGAATACACGTCCGGTTCTTCTTCCGACTCCGGAACAGACGGAGGCGCGATATCGATCGTGCGGTGCTTGTTCTTTTGAATTTTCGTCTTAGACTTCGACATCCTGCTTTCCATGGCGTCCATGCTCTTGTCGAGCGCGGCCACCGGGCTGACGTCGTCATAGGTCTCTGTTCTTAAAATAAAACCATAATATGGCAATGTAAGCTCTACTTTAAAACGGAATTTTTTATCGGATATTTTAATGCTCAATACCGTAGCGTCTTCCGGTTCGTTCGCAAAATACCTTGAAAATCTCCTTGCCGCCTTACTTTCCATAATGCTCAAGGTGTTTCCGTCGACATTGGAATTTTTTGTGTTAAATTGCACCAACATAACAATTCCTCCTTTAGTTTTCGTATTTTAATTATACCACGCGATGCGTAAAATTCAAATTGAATTTGCCGGATCTTTAAAAATCGACGGTACAATAAAGCGGATATCCCAGCTTCTCCGTGAATGCGTCCGCCCACTCCGGCGTGTTGTAAAAAATCACGATCGTTTGACATCCGCTGACCAGAAAGAATAATCTTTTATTGCTTTTATTTTCTTCCAGTATAGAATTGACGAAATTTAAAATACGCAGGTCGAACCAGTCTCCGCTGCCTTTCGCAGCGAATTCGTACGGCCTGCCGTTATACCGGAAATCAATCTTATGCGGTTCTCCATCGAGCGCTACGGATTCCTTCGGCGTATCGATCGAAAATTCTTTTTGATTGATTGCGGAAATTCCCTCCAGGAAAAAAGTATACATTTTACGGGGATCAAGCGCTTCCATATCGAAACTGTACACTGTGTCGGAGGATGGCGACCACCGCCGCATGGCGGAATCGAATTGCCCGATCCCCGTATACGACAAAATCGTGGTAGTGATATCCCAAACTTCAGCGGCTTCCTCCGAACGCATGAGCAGACTGCGTTCCGCCAGCGCCTCGATCTCTTTGCTGATCCCGTTGATTCCAAGCGCCTTTAAAGTACGCAGGTACCTCTTGATCTCTACAGAAATATCCATCCCCATCACTTCCTGTATTATTTTATCGTACAAATTATTGTAGTTATAATAACATATATCTTTCAATGACGCAATAAAAAATTAAAATTGTACCGATCCCATACGATTTCGCAGCGTTGACTTTATAAACCTGCGAGAGTAGACTACAAAAAACGGGAGGTGCCTGGAAAATGACGGAAAATTTCATCTGGATGGATTGGGCTGTCGAGCTGCAAAGCCTTGCGCAGGCGGGGTTGTATTATAGTAAAGATCCGTATGACCGGGAACGCTTTCAAAGGATCCGTGAAATTTCGGCGGAAATTCTCAGCCGTCAATCGGAAATGCCGTATGAAAAAGTAACCGATTTATTCTGCGGGGAAACCGGGTATCAGACGCCGAAGCTGGATTGCCGCGCCGCCGTGTTCCGGGAGAATCGGATCTTATTGGTAAAAGAAAATAACGGAACTTGGTCGCTTCCGGGCGGCTGGGTCGATGCCGGTCTGTCCGTCAAAGAAAACGTGATCAAAGAAGTCCGGGAAGAAGCGGGTCTCGATGTGACCGCGGACCGGGTAATCGCCATTCAGGACCGGGATAAGCATAATATGCCTGTCTCTGCTTACAAAATCTGCAAAATATTTTTCTTATGTACCGTAACGGGCGGCGCGTTCCGAAAAAATATTGAAACGGTGGAAAGCCGTTATTTTACGGCAACCGAACTGCCCCTGCTCGCGGCGGAGAAAACGACCGCACAACAAATCCAAATGTGTTTCGACGCTTATCGCTCTCCTGATTGGAAAGTTCTTTTTGATTGAAAAAAGCGGTGGAATAAAAAAACTCCGGCGCAGAAACCGCGCCGGAGCAAATTTCGGAGAACTTAATTGCAGATGATATTTTCCGTTTCTTTATCGAAAACATGCACCTTATTCGGATTGAGCGCAAAGCGCATCGTATCGCCGACGTAAATATTGCTGCGCGGCTTTACTCTGGCGACGAACAGGGAGTTCTCAAGCATCATGTAGATAAGGGATTCCGCACCGAGAAGTTCCACGACCTCAACTTTACATTCGATCTGAGATTCCTTATACGCTTCCAAATACATCTGTTCATCGTGTACCGCTTCCGGCCGGATTCCCATAACGACGGTTTTCTCGACGTATCCGCCGGCAAGGATCTTCTCCGCTTTCTGCTCGGGAAGCTTTACGGTCCATCTTCCCATCCTCAAATAAATATCGGAACCTTGTTTTTCAACTTTGACATCGATAAAATTCATTTGCGGACTGCCGATAAATCCTGCTACGAACATGTTTACCGGTTTCTCGTAAAGAACCTGCGGACTGTCCACCTGCTGGATATAACCGTCTTTCATAACAACGATCCGGGAACCCATCGTCATGGCTTCCGTCTGGTCGTGCGTTACATAAATGATTGTGGTCTGAAGTTTTTGGTGGAGCTTGATGATCTCGGTACGCATCTGGGCGCGGAGCTTTGCATCCAAGTTGGAAAGAGGCTCGTCCATGAGGAATACTTTCGGTTCCCGCACGATGGCACGTCCTAATGCGACTCTCTGCCTCTGACCGCCTGACAGCGCTTTAATGGAACGGTCCAGCAGATGCTCTATTTCAAGAATTCTCGCGGCTTCGGTTACTCTTTTCTTAATTTCGCCTTTCGGAGTTTTTCTCAATTTCAGTCCGAACGCCATGTTTTCAAAAACGGTCATATGCGGATACAACGCGTAGTTCTGGAAAACCATTGCGATATCTCTGTCTTTCGGAGCGATGTCGTTTACCAGTTTCCCGTCGATCAAAAGTTCGCCGGAGGTGATTTCTTCGAGACCGGCAACCATCCGCAGAGTGGTGGATTTACCACATCCGGAAGGGCCGACCAAAACGATAAACTCTTTATCTGCGATATTGAGGTTGAAGTCGTTTACAGCTGTTACGCCGCCGGGATATTTCTTGTAGATGTTCTTAAGTACAACGCTTGCCATTTATTATGTTCCTCCTACTAGTATTGTATAATATAGACAATAGCTATATGATACCACCTTCTTGGGAATAAGAAAATACGAAAACGTAACAATTTTTTGAAAGCAGTCTTAGGCATTGTGCCCAAAGTAAAACGAATGAAATAATACTTATTTTAAAATGATTTTACGGAGTTTTCTTAAAATATGAAGAAAAATACGCCTGCAGTTTTCAATGCGGAAACAATCTCTTGAAGATACAGCGCGAAAAAATAAATTATCAAATAAAACAGTTGAAATTTTCGTGAATAATGAATATAATATTTACATCATCTACAAATTCAGGAGGGTATAATATGAAAAGAAGATTGATTTCTGTTTTGATTGTTGCGGCGATGCTTTTGACAATGATTCCGTTTTCCATGGTCGGCGCCGCGGCCGCGACGCCGGTCGAGAAGAAAGACAGCGAAGCGGAGAAAAATTTCTGCGGCGCGGACAACCGGCCGTATGCAATGACCGTGTCAGATATTGTCGGAACACATTTCTCGATTGCCGGAGACGCGACGTTCGTCGGCGTGGCGTGTCCGAGCTGGAGCGACAATATCGGAGACATTACGGTTGCGCTTTATCCATTTAATAAAGATTATGAAACGTCGGTTTCCAAGGACCCGATCATCAAACATGAATTCCTTAGTTATGGGGATAATAATTTCCTTGGTTTTGAGTTTGCGGAAAGCGATCCGCTGAAGGCCGGCGAATATGTGCTCGAGCTTACGGATGCGATCGACGAAGGTGGTACCGGGGTTGGCGTCTGGGCGCAGCAGGCGTATGCCGGACAGAGATTTTATGAAGATGGAGAGTATAATGCGGATCTTTCGCTGCGAATGTCCGTAGAGCTGGTTACGCCGCTGGAAACTCCGTACGGTACGCTGACCGTAGAATCTGCCGGCGGCGAAGAACCGGGTGAAATCGATTATATGCCGTACTGGGACGCCATGATGCGGTTCTCCGACGACGATGCGGAATCTTATTTTACAATGGAAGGAAGCCTGTACATCGATACGCTGGAAATCACGGAGGATGGCTATCTTTCCGTGGAGGTTGCCGTCGGGAACGACCCGCAGTTCGTTTTGAACCTGCCCGAGGACGCGGATGGCCCTACGCGGGATGATTATCCGGTCATGCTGATCCGCGTAAAGCCTTCGAAAGGCGCGCCGGCTACCGGCGAAATATATTTTAACACGACGGAATTCCCGGGACCTACGGCGGGCGGCAGCGTAACGTTAAACTATGAGGATACCGGAGAGTGGCAGAATGTGATTCTGAACCTGAAATCCAATAAAAACTTCAACGGCTCGCTGATCAATATGAGATACGATATCGTAGGCGAGGCGAAAGAGCCGTGCAGCTTCCTGATCGATTATATCCTTTTCTTCAGCAGTGTGGAAGCCGCGCAGGCGTTTAAGCATGAAGATCTGGAAACGATGCTTGCCAACAGACCGACGCCGGCGCCTGCAACGCCGACACCGGAACCGACGGCGACGCCCACGAAAGCGGCGACCCCTACCGCGAAACCGGCTGCGAAAACAAACTCCCCGGCGGGTGCGGATAAAGAAGGCGGATTGTCCGGCGGGGCAATTGCCGCCTGCGCCGTAATCGTTGTCGGCGGAGTCATTGCGATTATCGTAATTCTGAATAAGAAAAAGAAAAACGGAGCGGGCGGCGCGGACGCGCCGGCAGATGCCAGCGACGATGGGGAGAAGAAAGAATAATTGCAGAAAGCGATAACGAAAGGTTTTTTGCAGAAAGCGCGGGCAGCGGAAAGCTGTCCGCGCTATTCTTTTAAAAAATGAATTTAAAAGTTGCAACATCGCAATAAAAGCGGTACAATGAAATGAAGGTCTGATTCCGCGCTGCTGCGCGGGATGGATTTTATAAGGAGGGTCGTTGATTGCTATGGATGCGATTATTGCAAAAATACTCGAGATAGAACACCGGTCGTGCGACATCGTACGAGAAGCGGAAGACAGACGGGACACCCTTGACGAAACATTGGATGCCAAAAAAGAAGAAC
>CABQCN010000035.1 GCA_902462635.1 uncultured Oscillospiraceae bacterium | reverse complement strand
AAGCCATCCGCTTGCGCCCTCTCTGAGCAGCGATTCCCGTAAGAAGAATGCGTTTACAAATATTTTACCGGCCTTTGAAACAGATCCGGCGCCGCTTTCCACAAATTTCATAAGCAGTTCCTGATTACTGTTCAAATAGAAGAAGCCGCCGATCAGAACCACGCCGAACACCGTAGCGAAAAGCTCTTTATGGCGAAATCCGGACGCTGCGGCAAGCACCGCCGACATGAGCAGGAAAGCAAGCGCCAGCGGCAGCGCCGGAAACACGACAGCGCCGATCAGCGCTTTTATCAGGACAAAAAAAGAAAATCCCGCTTTGATTTCGTATAGGATAAATCCCGGCAGAAGAAAGCCGAGCGACGCCATCAGCGCGCCCACATATAACGTGATATAGTTTGTCAGAAAAATATATTGTTTCTTAAAGGGAAGCGGCGCGAGGATTTCCCGATCCCGCCCGGAGAACAGAATGCCGTAGCTGGAAAGCAGCGCGGTAATAAAAGCGATAAAATTGCTCAGCAGGAACAACGTATCGAAATAGCCGCGCAGATTGCCGTTTGCGGCAAAGGAATCATATAATATGTTCATCAGGAAGATGTACGGCACCAGGATGCAGGCGATGATCACTAAAAATAATAAAATGCCGCCCGCGGCCGCGGCTTTGCCGTATTTTGCCGTTCCGAGGAATTCTTTGATTCTTCTGAGTCCGAGTTTATATTTGATCTGAAATTTCAGCAGCGTACCAAACTGATTCGTAAGTATCACCTGTCCCCGTTTACAATGTCCAGGAAGATATCTTCCAGAGAAGAATCTCCTTTGGCCGCCTTGCCCCGCAGTTCTTCAATTGTGCCGACGGCAGCAAGTTCCCCGCCCTTGATGATTCCTACGCGGTGACATAATTTCTCTGCGACTTCCAATACGTGCGTTGAAAAAAACACCGTGTTTCCGTTTTTGCAGTGCGCGCGCATTTCTTCTTTCAAGATATGCGCCGACATGGGATCAAGCCCTACCATCGGTTCGTCGAGAATCCATAGCTTCGGCGCATGGACCAGCGCCCCTGTAATGACTAATTTCTGCCGCATTCCATGGGAAAAGCTTTTGATCGGATTTTGAATTGCCCCGCCGATGCCGAACAGTTCGATGTATTTGCTGATTCTGGCCTTTCGCGCGGGAAGCGGCACCTGGTAGACGTCAGCCATGAAATTCAAATATTCCATACCGGTCAGCCGCTCATAGACGTCGGGATTATCCGGTACATAACCGAACATGCTTTTACATTTCACGGGATCTTTTTTCAGATCCGTCCCGTCTACGAGGATTCTGCCTTCTGTCGGTTCCAGAATCCCCGTGATCATTTTGATCGTCGTGGTTTTCCCGGCCCCGTTCGGACCGATGAAGCCAAAAATTTCACCGGCGGCGACCTTGAGATTCAGATCAAGTACGGCGGGAACACTTTTTATATCATATCTTTTTGTCAGCGCAATCAATTCCAGCATATCAGCAGCCTCCCATATTCGGACAACTTGTTTCCGAGTGGAAAGTATAACATATTTTCACAGATAAAGAAAGGGATCCTGCGCCGCCAAGTAGTATGCACAGCGCAGGACCCTTCATAGAGAGAAGAGAGAAAATGGTATTATCTATATGCTCTAAGTGCTTCTGCTTTCACAGAAGTACGTAGTTTTTTCATTGCTACCGTTTCGATCTGGCGGACGCGTTCCCGCGTAATTCCCAGATCGGCGCCGATTTCCTCCAACGTTTTGGAGGGGACCCCGTCGAGTCCGTACCGCGCTTTTACAATATACGATTCCCGCGTATCGAGCTTCGCGAGGACATCGTTGATCGTTTCGCAAAGCATTTTCTGGTTCGTTTCTTCATAAACCGGATCCGTCGTTTCTCCGCCGGGCACAAAATCGATCAATTCCGAATCCGTATCCTCGCTGACGATGGAATTCAGAGAAATTACGTTTCTATCGAGAGATTTGAAGATGTCGTATTCCTTTCGCGTCACCTTGATGAGTTTGGAAAGCTCTTCAAAGGTCGGTTCCACGCCTTTTTCTTCCCGAAAAGTCCGAATTGCGCGGGACAGCGTGACGAAGCGTTCGCTCATGTGGACCGGTACCCGGATCGAACTTTCATTATCGAAGATATGACGGATGATGCTCTGTTTGATCCACCAGCTTGCATACGTGCTGAATGCGTATCCCTTATCGACTTCGAATTTATCCACCGCGCGCATCAGTCCGATATTTCCCGCCTGCACAAGATCCATAATCGGCTCGTCGGCGCGGTAAGCCTTCTTGATGCTTTTTGCATATTTTACAACCAGCCGGAGATTGTGCTCTACGACGACGTCGTGCGCCGCTTTGTCTCCCGCTTCGATTCTTTTAAACAGCGTTTTGGTTTCTTCTTCCGAGAGAAGGTCATATCTTCCGATCTCTCTGAGATATTGTTTCAGGGAATCGGTATCGCCCGGTTCCACGATTGCTTTTTCCTCCAGGGTTTCATTGTTTGTGTAAGAATATTCGGCTAACATATAAATTCCTCCTTTGTTCGAAGTACAGCACTATTATATTATAGACCCGATTAAAAAATCATATTCATGTCCTAAAGTGTTTCGCAAATAACTATAAAGAATTTATAAAGTATTATTATGCCTGAATGATCGTATTTTTCCAGCTTTTCCAATCTCTTGCATTCCGGCGGGCGCCACCAGATAGCGCTGACTTGATCAGGATGCTAAAGATATTGCCGTGCATTCTAAAAATTTCATTCACAGAAACAATAATTGATTTTTTATTTCGAAAATTGTATATATACTTATATGAAGGAAAATAAATACATCCAATCCCCTAACCAAACGATTTGGGCGCCGACTATATAGGTGTAACATTCATGAATGGAGCAAAGCAGATACAGATTATGAAAACGGACGAAACAATCAAAATGCTTTCCGATAAGACTTTCCTGGATAAGCTCTATGGATATGCGTATCACCGCTGCCGCACATCGCATGAAGCGGAGGATTTATGCTCTGAAATAATCCTTTCCGTTTTACGCACGGTTCAAAGTAACAGAGAAATCGAAAATTTTTACCCTTTTGTCTGGACGGTAGCGCATCGAACGTATGCAGACTATTGTGAGAAGCGAAAAACGCATGCCGATGCTGTAATAGACGCAGAATATTCCGATCATATCTTGAACATGACGGAATCCCCAATTGAAGATTATCTGGAGAAGCAAGAGGAAGCAGCGCAGTTGTCCCGCATTATGAAAGAGATTTCCTTTCTTTCCAAGATTTATCGAGACGTTATGGTTCTGTATTATTTGGAAGAAATGAAAATCGCGGAAATTGCAAGGTCGCTCGGCATTTCCCAAACTACGGTAAAGCAACGATTGTTTTCCGCCCGTAATATTATTAAGAAAGAGGTGCAGAAAATGGAAAATATAAATTTGTCCCTAAAACCGGTGAATTTGCAATTTATCGGCACAGGCAACCCCATAGGAAACGACCCAAGCGAGAAAGCCAGAGAACGTCTGCTGTCACAGAATCTGATCTTTCTATGCAAAGACGAGGCCAAAACCGCGAAAGAACTTTCAGAGGCGCTCGGTGTTCCGATGCTGTATGTGGAAAATGAAATAGAGATTCAATGTAAAGGTGTAAACGGCAGCTACGGGCTATTACGGAAGCTTGGCAACGGGAAGTATATTTCCAACATTCTGATTGCAGAAGCGAAGGAGTATGACGAAGCAAACAGCATCTGTGAAAAATATCTGAAAGAATTTGGTACTTGTTTAAAAACAGCTATTCAAAACAGTAGGGATAAAATCCTGTCTTTTCCGTTTTTGAACAAGCAGCAGGATATAAAATTTATTTTGTGGTCTCTTCTATCCAGTGTGGTTTGGAGTATCAATGAGCATGTCAATAAGATTCTTTCTGAACAGTATTTCTCAGATGTTACACCGGTAAAACGCGATTTTACAACGGTAGCTATCGTCGTCCACGAAAATGAAGTTCTTAATATGGGCTTCTATGGATGTGACGGCGTAACGGCAAATGGTTTATGCGGTTACGCACGCGTGTTTTTTTCTAATATTTACAGTGACCGTATTGAAAAGCATTTCGGGTGCGGACACAATCTCTCTACCGATCCTCAAATTCTGCTGACGATCCGTTCGATCGGAGGACTTGATGTGGATTCCTTATCCGAAGCAGAAAAGGAAATTGCCGCAAAGGCCATAGAATGCGGCTATCTTTGCAAAAACGACAGTACGCTTGAGCCACGGATATTGGTGTTTAAAGAAGAAGATCAGTCCGCTTTTTATAATCTGCTCTCAGATTTTGACGGTGATTCCAAACGGATTGCCGAAAAAATTGCCAGAGATATTGCGGCATACATGAAAAAACAAATTCCGAAGCATTTGATTGACGAATATCAATATTACAATTCTCTGATTGCCAGTGCTCGTTTGCTGCATAGCGCAGTAGAAGAATGTATCAAGGAGGGGCTGCTGATACCGCCGAAGAACAGAACCGGTCCAGAGGGGACCTTCATCACAGTAAAAAAATAAAGATTTTCCCCGAATCGGTTTTCCGGTTCGGGGATGCTTTTCTCTGCCGCTTTGGTACTGCGCCCCAGGGAGCGCAAACGGGGAAAGCGGCAGCCTGAGATACTGTTCTATGATGCCTTATTCTGCAGGTTCCGGATCGTCCTTTTTATTGATTTCGATCTGCGAAACGGAAACTTCATACGCAACTTTATCGAGGACGGTGCCATCCGGCTGTTTTTTCTGATACGTACGGCTCTGCATCCGTCCCGTAACTCTTACATTCTCGCCAACCGAACGTTTTCCGCAAAATCTGGCGTTTCTGCCCCAAGCGATACAAGGGATATAGTCCGATTTATTATAGGATCTGTTCACCGCCAGCAAAAAATCCGTGATTTCCCGGTTGAACGGCGTCGTCCGGTAAATCGGCGGCTTGCAAATAAAGCCGTTCAATTCAACGCAGTTGAGGTCCGTATCCCGCGTCGCATCGTCGTAAAAGATCACGTCTCTTGCAAATACGGTGAGCATCAGTTTCGTGGAACCGTTCTCCTGCATAGCGTTATAGGATCGGAACTGCCCGTCGACTTCAACATATCTTCCTACTTTATATTCGGAACAATCCGCAAGGCGCTCGGATACGGTGATCGGTATAATGTCGTAGCTTTCGCTTAGTCTTCTGACTTGGATATCAAAATAGTAAAAGCCCTCTCCATAAATCTCATGCCCGAATACGGGTTCCGTAACGATTTTACCGGACACGGTGGCTACATTGCTTTCGCATTTGCTGTTTACCACAATATTACACCTCTCAAATTTCTTCAGTATCTAACGCGGTCGGCGCCGCGCCTATCTGCTATCAGTATATTAACGGTACGAGTATTTTATAACCGCCGTTTGCTGATTATATTATATCGAGAAAATAAATACAATATTTTATTTTGCACGGCACTGTTTTCCCGTATTGTCAATATAAAAATCCGTTTTATATATTAAAGAAGAAACCGTTACAAATTTATAATCTTCTTTTTGGAGACGGTCTATGATTTCCGGCAAAACATCTTTTGTATATTGCGTATCATTATGGAACAGAAGGATACTGCCGGAGGACGTTCTGCCGAGAACGCGGTTTATAATATTGTCTCTTGTCATATCTTTGCGCCAGTCGATCGAATCCACGGACCATTTAATATTATACATGCCCCGCGCTTCCGACAGGTTCAATACGGTATCCGTGATGTCCCCGGAAGGCGCGCGGTATAATTCCGGGCGGATGCCGATAATTTTCTCGACTGCGTCGCTGCATTTGTCAATTTCTTCCGCCAGCTGCGCTTCTGTAGATTTCGAAGGGAGTTTATGCGAATAAGAATGGTTTCCTATTTCATGTCCTCTTTCATAAATCATTTTGAGTTTTTCCGGATATTGTTCCGCCCAGGTGCCGAGTACGAAAAAGCTGGCCTTGACGCCGTAACGGTCCAGCGTATTCAGAATGTCTTCGATATCGTCCGCTCCCCACGCACAATTTATGGTAAGCGCGATTTCCCGGTTTTCATTATCCGTGCAATAGATCGGCAGTTTCGCGGACGCGGCTTTCGATACGTTCTGGGCGGCGGAATGCCCGGCGCTGTAGAGCGCGAAGATTGCCAGGAGTCCGATCAATACGGCAAATACAATCAATTTTATCTTTCCGTGCCTGATATATGCGATTTTCATTTTCCATTCTTCTCCGTTTGTTTCGTTTCGCTTTTCATATCATAAATATGTCCGGCCGCCGCAATTTATGTATTACAATAAAACTACAGATTTGCTACAGGCACGCCCCAGATTTGACACAGACCCCTTTTATACTATGGGCATAAAAACGCAGAAAGGTTGTGTATCCAATGGAAAATTACAATGAATTCAATCATAACGACAATACAACAGAACCGCAGAAGGAAAACGAAGCTTTTACGCAGAGCAGCACCGTGATCCTGCCGCCCGCGGAAAATAAGATTCCCGCCGCGCCGCAAAAGAGCGGCGGCAGGCCCCCGATGCGTGCCCGTATGGTCGCGGTGCTCTGTATCGTTTGCAGCTTATTAGGCGGCCTCGTCTCCACAGGCTCATTCGCGCTCTACCAACATTACAAATCCAACGGCAGCGACCTCGAGACAACTCCGGCAAACCCCTCCGCGAGCAACCCGAACGCTGTCAATACATCTACTTCTTCTAACAATGGCGGCGGAGACGTTACGATCAACGTAGAAAACGTAACGTCTCCCGCAACCGCCGTCGCCAAGAAGGTCAGCCCTTCCATCGTCGGGATCAAAGTTACCACGGTGACGAGCTACGGGCCTTACGGCGATTATGAATCCAGCGGAGAAGGTTCCGGCATTATTTATACGAGCGACGGTTATATCATTACCAACTATCATGTCATTCAAAATATGCTGACTTCTTCCGGAGAAAAGAATCCGAATTCGACGATGACCGTATATTTAAATCAGAATGCTTCCGAAGAATATACGGGAACCGTAGTCGGATACGACCAGAGTTCCGACCTGGCCGTAATCAAAATCGATGCGGCAGGTTTGACGCCGATCGAAATCGGGGATTCGGATTCCATCAATGTCGGCGATACTGCAATCGCAATCGGAAACCCCGGCGGTCTCGATTTCATGGGTTCCACGAGCCAGGGGATCATCAGCGGCCTCAACCGCTCTATTCAGACCGAAGGGTCGTATGAAAATCTGAAGCTGATCCGAACGGACGCTGCGATCAATCCCGGCAACTCCGGCGGCGCGTTATGCGACATCAACGGCAGGCTGATCGGCGTCAACAGCGTGAAGCTCGTACAAACAGGCTACGAGGGAATGGGCTTTGCCATTCCGGTCAACGACGCGGTCAAAATCTGCGACGATATCATCCAGAACGGTTCTTCTTCCAGTATTTACCTCGGACTGGAATTCAATGAAAATTTTACGGCCGCAGCGCTGCAGAAGCAGGGATATCCGGCGGGAATCGTCGTCAGCAGCGTGGCTTCCGGCAGCCCCGCAGAAGCGGCGGGATTTGAAACGGACGACATCCTTACGAACTTCAACGGCAGCGACATCACTTCTACCTCGGATCTGATCAACGCAAAGAAAACCTGCAAGGCCGGAGATACCGTTTCCGCCAAAGTATACAGGCTGACTCTGGAGCGGAGCGGTTTTTCACAGAAATGGGTCGGCAGTTATATAGACCTTACGATCTCATTCCAATAATGATATAAGAGAACGCCTTCTCTCTCCTAACGCCGCAGAGCCGCAAAACGCGCCGCGGCGTTTTTTATTATTTTCCCGGGGTCAGGGAAAATATCATTGCGGGAATCCGGGTTGGATGGTATACTTCCTCTATGAGGAAGTTATTCCGTTACGATCAATTAAGGAGCGATCATCTTGAATAAAACCGTTCTCGTTTGGATTACAAATCCCGCTGCCTGCGACAATATCGTCAGAGCCGGCAAAAGGATTGCGGAGGAGCTTTGTGCCGAGCTTATGATAACAAGCATACAAAAGACGATCAGAGACGACTGGGATACGACCGTAAGCGATCTGGAGGCTCTGAATAACGCTTCCCGCAGCGTCAGCGCCGAGCTTACGGTAATTTATTCCGACAACACGCTGGAAGCGGCTGTCAAAACGGTAAGCGATGTCAAACCGGCTGCGATGGTGGCCGGCGTTCCCGGCGACAGGAATAAAAATCTTTTTCTGGAACAACTGCAGAAATTCGATAAAGACGTCCCCATTTATACGGTCGACGCACGCGGCAACGCATTGAAATTATCATAATACATAGGGAGCATACAATGGATCATCATACGGTCGTTGTCGCCTTCGAAGGAATCGACGGCAGCGGAAAAAGTGTTCAATTCAAAAGATTACAGGAAACGATGCAGCAAAACGGGAAATCCGTCGGCATCTTGGATTTTCCCGATTACGGCGCTTTCTTCGGGAAAGAAATCGGGCGCCTGCTTTCCGGAAAAGAAACCGTAACGGCTTCCGATCTGGATCCGCGTTCCATGTCGTTATGGTACGCAATGGACAGATGGAACGCATTCCGCAACTTTGACGCCTCCCGATACGATATCGTTTTGATGAACCGTTCCAC
>CABQCN010000034.1 GCA_902462635.1 uncultured Oscillospiraceae bacterium | reverse complement strand
CGGCTCTGCTATGCGGAGATATCGTAGCTTTCCGTACAGTCCCCCGCCGCGTAAACGTCTTCGAGACTCGTTTTCTGATACGCATCGGTCAGGATTCCGCGGCCGCAGGCGCCGCCGGCCTCTTTGATCAGGGCGGTTCGCGGCCGTACGCCGACAGCGAGTACGAGAAGGTCGAAGACGAGTTCCTCACCGTTGTCGAGCACCGCGCTGTTTCCCCGGAATTGCCGGACCGTCTGGCCCAGGCGGAAGGATACGTTCTGCCTCTCGATATGCTTCTGTACGATTGCCGCCGCCTTTTCGTTCAGGATACTCGATAAAATACGCGGACTCAGATCCACGACGGTGACGGATTGTACGCGCCGTGCAATCCCTTCGCAGCATTTCAGTCCGATCAGTCCGGCGCCTAGGATCAATACCTTCTGCTCAGGAGACAGCGCTTCCTCCAGTTCCAGCGCATCGTCCAGCGTCATAAACGAATATTTCCGCCCGACGGTTTCCAGCCCTTGAAACGGCGGTACGAACGCTTCCGAACCGGCGGAGATCATGATTTTTTCATAGCGCAGCACCGTACCGTCGTCCAGCGTTACCGCATGCGCTCCCGGGTCAAGCGCAACCGCCGTTTTCCCGAAATACGTTTCACATTGATTCTTTTCGTAAAAATCCGGCGCGCGGTACAGCATGCGCCCGCGGTCCGTCTTTCCCTCCAGCAGATAAGAAATCAGCGGACGGGAATACGTATGGTGGTTCTCTGTGGAAACGACCGCGATTGCGCCCTCCCGGTCGATTTTGCGGATTCCCTCGACCGTGCCGATTGCCGCAGCGGAATTCCCGATAATAACATAGCGGTATTCTTTCTGATTCGTTTTTTTCATTCCGCATCACCTTTCTTCATATACGATCGCCCCGTTCGGGCAGTGGCTGACGCATTGCGGGACGCCTTCCTTCGTTTTCAGGCACAGCTCGCATTTCTGCATCGCGCCCCGGTCCGACGGCATAATCGCGCCGTACGGGCAGCTGAGCACGCACGTATAGCAGCCCACGCATTTTTCCTGATCGATAGAAATAACGCCGTTTTGCTCCGTCAGCGCGCCGCTGATGCATCCTTTGACGCAGAGAGGCACGTCGCAGTGGCGGCACGATACGGCAAAAGAAATATCGCCGCGTTCCTCAATGCGGATCTTAGGATTGATCGTAAGATTTTTCAGGGCCTTTGCCATATTCCCCGCGCCGGAATTCGCAAATGCGCAGTAATATTCGCATAGATGGCAGGCAAGGCACCATTTTTCGTTGACATAAACTTTCTTCATAATCCGAACCTCACTCTCCCGCGTGTTTGATTCCCAATATTTCGAGTTCTTTGCTGTGTAATCCAACGCCGCGCAGCATCAGGCGGTTGCCTTTCAGCGCCTCGATGGAGTTGATTCCCATACCGCCCATCAATTCTTTGATTTCATGATTCCATGCAGACAGCAAATGGACAAGCCGCCGATAGCCGAGATCCGGATTAAGGCGCCTGACAAGCTCAGGGCGCTGTGTCGCAATACCCCAATTGCAGTTTCCCGTCTGGCAGCTCCTGCAAAGATGGCAGCCCAATGCCAGCAGTGCGCTCGTTGCGATATATACGGCGTCGGCGCCAAGCGCGATCGCCTTGACGACGTCGGCACTGTTGCGGATGCTGCCCCCGACTACCAGGGAAACCTCATTGCGGATTCCTTCCTGGCGCAGCCGCTCATCGACGCTCGCAAGCGCAAGTTCGATCGGAATCCCCACATTGTCCCGGATCCTGGTCGGCGCTGCTCCCGTACCGCCGCGAAAGCCATCGATGGCGATAATGTCGGCGCCGCTCCTGGCAATGCCGCTGGCAATTGCGGCAATATTGTGTACCGCAGCAACCTTCACGATCACCGGTTTTTTATAATCCGTAGCCTCTTTCAGAGAGAATACTGACGCAAATCTTCGATCGAATAAATATCGTGGTGCGGCGCCGGCGAGATCGCATCGGATCCTTCCGGGATCATACGCGTTTTGGAAATGTCCCCCACGATTTTCGTACCCGGCAGATGCCCGCCGATTCCCGGCTTCGCACCCTGTCCCATCTTGATTTCAATTGCGGCGCCGGCTTCCAGATAGGCTTTATGCACGCCAAAACGCCCCGAAGCGACCTGGACGATCGTATTTTTCCCGTATTGGTAAAAATCTTCGTGCAGTCCGCCTTCTCCCGTATTGTAAAACGTCCCCAGCGCCTGCGCCGCCCTGGCGAGGCTTTCATGCGCATTATAGCTGATCGATCCGTACGACATTGCGGAAAACATGATCGGAAGCTGCAGTTCCATCTGCGGCGGGAGATTGTCCGCGATGCTGCCATCCGCGGCGCGTTCGATCTTTACCGGTTTCTTGCCAAGGAATACTTTCGTCTCCATTGGTTCGCGCAGCGGGTCAATAGGCGGATTCGTAACCTGGGAAGCGTTGATCAGCATTTTATCCCAATAAACGGGAAACGGATTGGGATTTCCCATGGAGGAAAGAAGTACGCCGCCGCTGCCGGCCTGCAAGTAGATTTCTTTGATTGCCTGGCCGCTCCAGTTGGCATTTTCACGAAAAGTATGGTCCGTTTTGACGATCTTCAGCGCTTTTGTCGGACACAGGCAGACGCAGCGGTGACAATTGACGCATTTTGTTTCGTCGCTGACCATGAGTTTCTCCTCAGGGTCGTATGAGTGGACGCCGTTGGCGCACTGCCGTTCACAAACGCGGCAGGCGATACAGCGTTTCTCGTTTCTCGAGATTTCATAATCCGGGTAAGAATAATTCATTGGCATTGTGCTGCACCTCCATCCCGATCCAATGTCACGATGACCGGTTCTCCGCCTTTCGGGGCCCAGATGCGCGCTACATCCGGTTCCATACTCCGAATCGCGCATTCCTCGCTGGCGATATATACCATGTCGTCCTTCTCCGCGGCCACCATAGACCGCAGCTTCAGGCGGTCGTTGAGCGCCATTAGGCCCCCCTCGAATCCGAGCAGGATCGAAAACGGACCCGTCACGAGCAGGCTGCTGTACACGTTTCTCAGATACGTATATTTCCGCCGCTCTTCCTCGCCTTTTCCGGCGATGGTGCTCCAGAACGGCGCTGCGATCACATGCGCCGCTTCTTCGAGCGTCAGTTTCTGGCGTCGGAGCAGGAAATCCACGATATACGTAATGACCTCCGTATCCGTCAGCAGCGTACATTTATATCCATACATTTCAATAAAACGGCGGTTGGCGTCGTAGGACGAAATCTCCCCGTTATGCACGATAGAATAATCGAGCATGGCAAACGGATGTGCGCCGCCCCACCAGCCCGGCGTATTCGTCGGATATCTTCCGTGCGCCGTCCAGCTGTACCCTTCATATTCTTCCAGCCGGTAAAACGCGCCCACATCTTCGGGATATCCTACGGCTTTGAATACGCCCATGTTTTTCCCGCTGGAAAACACGTATGAGCCGGTAAAATGCGTATTGATATAGATGACGGCCCGTACCACATATTCTTTCTCTTCCAGCTGGCTGTCGGCAAGCCGGTTATGGTGCGGCGTCACGAAATAACGCCAGATCAAAGGCTCGTTCGTAATCTTCGGGGATTTCCGGATCGGAATTTTCGAAAGATTCACCACCTCGAATACCCGGTTCAGATATTTTTCGCACTCTTCTCGCGCTTCCATCGTGTCGTAAAAGATATGCAGCGCGTATTGGTCTTTGTACTGCGGATAAATGCCATATCCCGCGAATCCGCCGCCCAGGCCGTTCGACCGGTCGTGCATAACGGTCATGGATTTCACGATCAGATCGCCGGAGATCTTTCGACCCGCCCGCGATATGACACCTGCGATCGCGCATCCCGACGGAATCCTGATATCGCCTTCTCTTTGCATCATACTGGATTTTTCCTCCTTCATACGCCCGGTTCTGATAACCGGGTTTTCTGCAAACATGAAAAAGGCGTTCACACAAAGCACAGGTTTCCCTGTCCATTGTGTGAACGCCTTTGTTCGATTGCATATTATACAATATTGCGTTTAGGCTGTCAATACATATTTTGCGACGTCACAGCACAAACACTCATGTTTTCTTCCGGTTTTTCAGCAGGTTCAATACGATGTAAATTCCCAGAAACAGCAGCGCGGCACCCGCGACGATTCCATACATCTGCCACTGTGCTACGCGGTGGCCGAAGAAATATATATTGGCGTCGAACCCGTCGCGTAAACCCGTAATCATTTCCGCCGGCAGCTCCTGCTGCAGTTCGGAAAGAACGCCGTTCATATAATGATTGCGCAGCAGCGACGTGCCGTACGTACCGGGAATAAAGGAAACGATATTCCGTACCGGCCCGGAGAACTGCGAAATCGGCATATATGCGCCGCACACGAAGCCGTACATGGAGCTGACGAGCGTCGCAACGGCGCTGATTCCGCCCTGCGTGCTGATAAAATGTTCCACCACAGCGGCCAGCGAGGTTCCGAACAGCGTGCACAGCAATACGTCTCCAACGATCAAAAACACATCTCCGGCAGAAAGATACCAACCCACCGCATACAGGTAAATAAAACCCGCGCCCATAGCGATGAAACAGACGATCAGCGTCGTGACGACGTTTGCAATGTAATAACTGACCGCCAGCAGGTATTTTCGCACCGGCGTTACGAGCAGATCCGAGAGGCTGCCGGTAATTTTATCCTGTACCATCACGATATTGGAGCAAAATGCGATTGTCACGCTGCTGACGCCAAGGATGGACGATAAAAGCCAGCCTCCGGTGAAGGCGTTGACGAGTTTCTCCCCTATCGTGAATCCCTCCGGGATAAACGCTTCGAAAGAACTTACATAAACTTTCCGCAGGAAGGTGAGGAAAAGCACGATCAGGATCAGCGGCGTGATCAGCGACATAAAGAAAGAAATTTTATCCTTGAAATATAATTTGACGTTTCTTTCAACCAAAAAGCGTACCGTTTTGCCGTTTTTCATATTCATACTCCCTCCCTGAGCGCTTTGCCCGTTACCGCCAGAAAAACGTCGTCCATCTTTCCTTTGATGATTTCGAAATCATCAAACAATTCCGGATGGCGTAAAATCAACTCCTTAGCATACGCCGTGTCGGGCGCTTCGATTTTCGCATACCCGTTTTCCGCAGTATACGGGATTCCCAGTGCGTCCAGCTGTGATAAATCCGCAGCGTACAGTTTAATGGCGTCTTTTGCATGCGCGCTTTTCAGATCATGCGGCGTGCCCTCCGCCGAAATTTTACCGCTGTCCAGGATCACGACGAAATCGGCATCCCCCGCTTCTTCCATATAATGCGTCGTCAGGAATACCGTCAGCCCTTCCTTTTTCCGCAGATGTTCTATGACGCTCCAGACCATTTTCCGCGACTGCGGATCGAGTCCCGTCGTCGGTTCGTCCAGAATCAATATTTTTGGTTCGTGCAGGAGCGCTCTTGCGACGTCGATCCTGCGGCGCTGTCCGCCGGATAATTTGCCCACCGGCCGTTTCAGCAGCTCTTCCAGATCCAGCAATTCCGTGAGGCTGTCGAGACGTTTGCGAAACGCATCATCGGTAATCCCGTAAAGCGCGGCGCGCAGTTTCAGATTGTCCCGAACCGTCAAAAGCTTGTCGAGCAGCGAATTCTGGAAAACGATCCCGATTTCGGATTTAATGCGGTCCGCATCGCGTTCGATATCGCTGCCGTCGATCACCACGGATCCCGCATCCTTCTGGAGCTGCCCGCACAGAATGGAGATCGTGGTACTCTTGCCGGCGCCGTTTAACCCCAGAAAAGCAAACAATTCGCCCTCCTTAACGCGGAACGTGATATCGTCCACGGCCCTGATCTCGCCGAAATATTTCTTCAGGTTATTGATTTCTATGATATTGCTCATCTTTGTCTCCAAACCTTTCTTTTAATGCCGTAAATTCTTCCATGAGAAACAGGCTGACCTGTTCATCAGTAAAATGCAGATAATCCGTAGCGGTCATAACCGCCATTCCATGCGTATAGATCCACATCCGAATGTGGAATGCATACGCCGTTTCCCTGCTCACCCCCAATGTACGGGAAATTTCCCTCAGATAAAGCTCCAGATTCCCGTCCGCATATTCGTGTGTTTCTTTGCGCCTGTCGCGCATGAACAGCAGCTTGAACAGCGCTTTTTCTTCGCCCGCAAACCGGATATACGCCGTCCCCGCAGCCTTATACGGCTTTTCCGCCTGCGCGCAGTGCCGCAGGATATATGCCTCATAGATCCCGTATGCTTTTGCAATCACGGCGTCTTTGAGCGCCGCCATACTTTCGAATTCGCGGAATACGGGCTGTGTAGAGCAACCGAGCTGTTTTGCCACCGCACGCGCATTGAGCGCCTCCGGACCATCTCTGCGCACGATTTCAATCGCCGCATCTATGATTTGTTCTTTTGCGTATTGTATTTTCGGCGGCAACTGCCTTCACCTCCCAGAAAGCGCTTGTTACATAACGATCGTTATTTTATATGATCCGCTTGTTTCTGTCAAGTAAAAAATGCGTTGATTCTCTGCGGTAAAATAAAACTTGACTTGGAGTGGGATCCAGGTGGTATCATATCCTCTGACAGCATCAAACCGCAAGGACCGCGGAAAGACTGTCTTTCCATAAATATTTTATTATAAAGAAGGTTTTATATGAATTTCGTAATTACGGAAGCGCAGAACTTCGATGAAGAGCGCGCTTTATATCATCAGGTAAACGCCGTAGTCCGCGGCTGTACCTTCGCCGGCCCCGCCGACGGAGAATCCGTTTTAAAGGAATGCCGCGATATTACGGTAGAAAATTGCCGCTTTTCTTTGCGTTACCCTCTTTGGCACGCGCAGAAATTTCTGCTTTCCGATTCGGAAATGGATGAAAAAACGCGCGCGCCGATCTGGTACTGCGCAGACGGTACGATCCGGAATTGCCGGATCGACGGCATCAAAACGCTTCGCGAATGCAGCCGGATCCGTGTAACGGATTGCGTGATCCATTCTCCGGAATTCGGCTGGAAATGCAGCGGCCTCGAAATTTCCAGCAGTGAAATCGAATCGGAATATTTCCTGCTGGACAGCCGCGACGCTCGGATCGACCACCTCCGCCTGAAGGGAAAATACTCGTTCCAATACATGCAGGACGTAACGATCCGCGATTCCGTTCTCGACACGAAAGACGCCTTCTGGCACAGCAAAAATGTCACCGTAACGGATTCCGTCGTCAAGGGTGAATACCTGGGCTGGTTTTCGGATGGCTTGACGCTCGTCAATTGCGAAATTTCCGGAACGCAGCCGCTCTGTTATTGCAAGAACCTGAAACTGGTCAATTGCACCATGCAAGGAACCGATCTCTCCTTTGAATACTCCGATGTGGAAGCAGAGATCACCGGCAATGTCGATTCCATCAAAAATCCCCGCTCCGGTACCATAACGGCAGACAGTGTCGGGGAAATCATCTGGGAAGACGCCGTCATCGATTGCGGCGCGCAGGTCGTGATCCGGGGAACATAGCCCCGGATCACAAAGTCCTATAAGCCAACGCTGCCGCTTTCGATTTTTTGTTCATTATCTTATTCTATTTATCACAGTCCTCCTTTAGTATCTTCTGTTTTTTAATTTTATTTTAATTATTTTATATTATTTGTAACCTTTTTATGTGTTTATGTTGTTTTATATAACAGATAGGCAAATGAATCATTACAATACTCCTTTATATAGGGTGACTGAGATGAATTATATAGAACTGAGAAACATAACGCTTACATTTCAAACAAAAACGCAAAAAATTCCTATTTTTAAGAATCTGAATTTATCCTTTTCCAAAGGGGATTTTGCCACGATTTACGGCCCTTCCGGCAAAGGAAAATCCACCTTATTGAACCTCGTCTCCGGTTTTGTACGCCCGAACGCAGGGAATGTCATAATAGACGATACCGATCTTGGAAAAATGACGGAATCAAAAATTTCCGAATTCCGCAACAAACGGATCGGCTATATTTTTCAAGCATTCAATTTGATCCAGCAGTTCAATGTGAAAGATAACATTGCCGTCCCGCTGCTCTTGGCCGGGAATAAAAAGGCGGAAGTCAAGCGCCGGGTTGACGAATTGTTGGAAGTCATTGGCATGGCACATCGTAAAATGGAATATCCGCGTACGCTCTCCGGCGGAGAACAGCAGCGGGTTGCATTTGCCCGGGCGATTGCCAACGAACCCGACATCATCCTCGCCGATGAACCCACAGGAAACCTGGACTCTGCGAATGGCCAGCATCTCATCCGTCTGATCAAAGGATTGAACGAAGAACGGGAGGTCACGGTATTATGCGTATCGCACGACGAACGGATTATTACACAAGGAAGCCGGTCGATTGCAATCGAAGAAATCACTTGCGTCGAATAAAAGATTCGTTTAAGCGTATCGGATTTTAAGTTTTATCTGGGAAGCGCGCGATTCTCATAAACTGGAAGATCCGGTCCTATTCATAAAAATATTTTAAGTCAAGGGGGGATTATCATGGTTTACTATAAATAGCGCTACAAAACCTATCATATAATGAGTATTAAAAAATTATAATTAATCAGGAGGTTTTATTATGAAGAAAAAACATATAATCGTTTTGGTATTATCTTTTATCCTGTTATTCGCTACACTGCAAGTAACGGCAGCTTATAATACCTCTTATT
>CABQCN010000033.1 GCA_902462635.1 uncultured Oscillospiraceae bacterium | reverse complement strand
ACTGATCTTCATCGCAAACGCATCCCCCTTATATTACAAACATATTACAAATTATGCTCCGGCATACAAAAAGATTTCCATCAGCTGGATCCGATAGGGATCCGCGACGCCTTCGTCGGAAGCGAACGTCCCGGCGCGTGTAAAATCGATTTTCACATAAGCGGCGCGCTGTATGCCCAGATCGTACGTCTGCGTCGCCCCCATCGGGTTCTCCTCGCCGCGGAAGGTTTCAACCGCGGTATAATTTTTTCCGTCGCTGCTGACGGATACGGTAAATTCCGTAGGATAATTCGGGGAGCCGCCAGCCGGATCCGTTACGTCCGTACGCGGCGCAAACGCGATATGGCGGAATTGCTTTTCGCCGCCGAGATCGAGCGTCACGGTCACAGGTTTGATTTTACCGTCCGTATCCGGCTTCAGCACGTTGGTAGTATACCCCTTCTTCAGCGAGCCGTCCGTCAGATAGGAAACGCCCCAGTCGCCGTTTTCCAGAGAATCGCCGGCAGAAGCCTTGGCGCCGAGCGCTATGTTCACCGCGGGGAGTTTTTCCGCCGCCACCCGGATTTCCAGATCGCGATCCGGGGTTACGGTAATCTGCGGTTCCGTGGAAACGGCATCTCCCTGAAAGGCGGCAAAACGGTAAAGGAAACCGTCCCGTACCGTAAACCGGACGGTTTCCCCATCTTTCAGCAAAACGGTGCTTGTTCCTTGCGCAAGGCTGATTTTTCTGCCGCCGTCCGTCTGGAGCGTAATGTCGCAGCCTGCGTCCGCAAGGAAGGTCACGCTGCGAAACGCGCTTTGCTTCTTGATAAATTCCGCGCGAATCTCCAGATCGCACTGCGGCCGGAGAGAAACCGTTTTGTTCCGCGAACCTGCCGCGCCGCTCCAACCGCTGAAATATGCGCCGCTGTCGGGCACGGCTTCCAGGCTGATTTCCGCCCCGCGCCGGACAGCTTTCACATGGCTTCCGCTTTCGAGCCGTTCACCGTCCCATAGGACAGCGCCGTTCTCTCCCACCTCGAGCCGGACCGTATATTCGGACCGGTCCTGCGCCTCTCCGAGCGCGGCTTCAAAGGAATGCGACGCGGAAGCATTTTGTTTTTGTAGCGAAAAATAATAAAACTGATCGTCGCTGCCGGAGAACGCGATGCGATCCGCCAGATGCTCCGGTACGCAGGCGGCTCCGTTTTCATAAACGACGCTCCCCAGGTATTCGATCCGCACGTTCGCGCCGGCCTGCCCGATCCGCGGAATCCCTGCGATTGCTTCGGTATCCGCAGGCACCTGCAGGGAAAGGCGGAAGCTTTTGTTGGGTTCAGCGCGGACCGCTACCGTGATATATCCCTTTACGGAAGGAACCGTACATTCCAGAGACGTCAGGCTGCCGGGCATCGGCTTCACGGAAAATTTCGTATAACCTGCTTCGATCGGCTCGACTCCCGCCATATACTGGCTCATCGTAAGCAGCGGGCCGCCGCTCCACGCGTGGTTCAGCGTTCCGCCGTGATCCCAGAATTCCCACAGCGTCGAATAGTCATATTCCACCATCTCCTGATACCGCGTCCGGATGCGCTGCTGCGCGTCTTCCATAAATCCCATTTCGCATAAGGCATCCAGCACGTAACGTTCCATATAAGGGCTTGCATGCATGACGGTCGTGAGATTGCCGCGGATCGTTTCATATTTTTCGGGATCCGCCAAGCCGGATAGGACCGCCATTGCATTCGAACGGTCATCCGGGACGGCAACGGACGGCGACCGGTACCCATCTTTCGTCCAAAAGGACTGATACGCGCCGTACACCGTTTCCGCTTTCTGTTCCAGTTCCGCGATATCCGCTTCGTTTCCGGTCAGTTTGGCCATGCGGATTACGCAATCAAGCGCCTTATAATACCAGGCATTTTCCAATGTCGGGATATCGAAGTCGGCGCCCCAGTCGGCCCAGTCCCAGGAACCGGCGCGGTGCTTCACCAGGCCGTCCGCGCCCAGCGTCCAGAGTCCGACGTAATCTTTCGCATAACGGTAGACTTCCTGAACAAATTCTGCATCTCCCGTATATAAATAATACGTCCAGAAGCCGCAGACGCCGGCAAGCTGCTGCATCGGCAGTTCAAAGTAATCGCCCCGGATCGGTACTACGGTCTGCAGTACCTTCGTCGCGGGATCCGTGTAGGCGAGCATCGCAGCTACGCCTTTTTGATATAAAAGATACGAATTCGTGTCGAGGGCGTACATACTCATCGCCATTTCGTTCGTGACATCGCCCCACCACTGCGCGCGCTCCCGGTCCGGACAATCCATAAAATTATCCCGCATGGTGATGTAAAGCGTCCGCAGCGATTTCATCCAAAGCGTGTTCATGAAGTCTTCGCTGCACGTAAAACTCCCGCTGAATTCCGTATTATAACCGGTCTCCCGATATTTCAGGGAAATGATTTTCACGCCTTTCGGCACCGTATAAGTAATATGTTCTCCGTTGAACCAGCTCGGGGATTCAAAACGCTGTCTGCCGTCTTTCGTTACATACGTCGTAAAAACGGAGCCCTGCGGCGTATTTTCGGTAGTGATTACGATTTCCTTTCCGGCTTCGCTTTCCACTTCCAAGTACGGCGTTAGCTGCGCGTTATACGGCACGGACATAGATATGCTTTGTTTTTTGGAAACCGTGTAATCCGCATACGCTCCGGAATTTTCATAATCCTTCAGACCAAAGTCTTTCAAAAGCGGAATCGGCCGTTCATAAAGCGTATTCCACGGCGCGCAGCCGCCTTTGCCCAGTTCTTTCGCGCCTTCCCAGCCGCTGTCATCGTACCCGGGCTGTTCCCAATCCGTAAGCTCCAGCCTGGCGTCATAATAAACGTTGGCTTCCGGCAGTCTGTAATTCGGCTGACGAGAGCCGGTATCCTGTAAAAAGGCAGGGTTCCTGACGGCAAGCCACGTAGCGTCGCTGACTAATTTTTCATCGCCCCAATCGGCCTCGAATAAAAAACCGCCTTTGCCGCTGTTCGCAGAAGAATAGCTTACGCCGTCCCTCCAGAACCAGACGAGCGCCGCAATCGTATTCTCTCCGTCCCGCAGATAATTCCCGATTTCCACGGTGTCAAAATATCCGTCCTCCGGCGTGGGACCCCGCTTCAGGCCGCCTTCGCGTACCACGATTTCTCCGTTGATATACAGCCAGTATTTCGATTCCGCCGCAATATGCGCGATTGCGCCGGCGGCCGCATTTTTATCGGATACGTCGAATTTCTTGCGAAAACTCACCCAGGTGTCGGGCGTCGTCTCTCCGTTTTGCGCCCAGATCCAGCTGGCTGTCCAATCCTCTTTTGCCGTCATCGTAATCCTCCGGTACGGAAGCAGTTCTTCCGGTACAATAATCTGCTGTCCGTTTTCTTCTTTTTTATCCGCGCAGCCGGCACACAGGAAAACGGCCCATACCGCCCCCATTAAACAAAGTGCAATCAGGCGCACGAACCGTCTTCCCGTATTTTTCATGAAAAACACCTCCGCGTTTTCAAAAATTATGTCCGTTTTCTCCTCGCAAGGATCGTTGCGGCAGCCGCCATACAAACGACGGCGGCCGTCCCGGCCGCAAAGATCCCGTCCGTTTCCGGATTATCCGGCTCGCTGTCTTGCGGGACACTGGCAACGATTCGATTTTTATTATTTGCCGCGAAGAACGCGCCCGTCACTTCGTTATTCCGCAGGAAGTCAATCAGGGACTGTTCTGCGGTAAATCCGAATTCTTTATAAACGGGAATATCGGCAAGCATCGTGTAATCGTCGCCGCCGCTCATGACGTATTCCGAAGCGGCAAGTAAAAGTTTCGTTTCCGTATCGTTTTTATCAAGCACCGTACCGTCGTCCAGCACTACGGATAAAATTCTGCTGCCGGCTTCCGCCGCCGGATTATATGCAAAAGAAAATCCGGAAATCTGCGGAAACCGTCCGCTTGCGGATGCCTCGGCGTCAATATTGCCTGCGCCGTCCGCCTTAATTTGGGAAACGCCGTTCTCCAACACTTCCCATAAAACAGCCGGCGTGATTTCTTTCGACTGCAGTGCATTGAAAAACGGCAGTGTCATAATAATATCCCGGTACGTGACGTCGCCTGCTTTGATATCGGAGCGGATATCCCCGCCGTTGGCGATGCCGATGTCGGCGCCCATTACCGAGCGGTATGCTTCCGCAACGAGATAACCGAGATCCGTCTGCATCGTACGTACGCCCGGCGCGCGGTCGGCTGAAAGCGTAACGCCGGATTCCGCGACTTTTTCATTGAGTAAAACTTCGAATTCCGCATCAATCTCAGCAATCAGGTTTCCGATTTCCGTTTTCTTCGCGGCAGCTTCAGCTGAGAACGTCATTTCTTCAATGTCTTCCGCCGTGAGAAGGCGCGCCGTTTTAGATACGACTTCTCCGCCGGAAACGGTAATTTCTACTTTACCGAGAAAATTTTCATACTGATTTGCCGAAACGATCAGCGTATCTCCTACGGTGATCCCGGTATCATATCGGGAGTGACTGTGCCCGTCTACAAATACGTCGATCCCATCTACCTTTTCAACGAGTTCCGCCGAAGTCGTACCGTTTCTTCCTGTAATATCGCCCAGATGCCCGACCGCGACGATGATCTCCGCGCCCGCCTGCTTCAGCTCCGCAACCTTGCGCGCAGCCGTTTCGGCGGCGTCTTCGAACGTCAGTCCCGCGATATTGGCCGGCATTGCGGAAGCGGCCGTATCTTCCGTGGATAAGCCGAACATTCCGATTTTCACACCGGCGACCGTAAATATTTTAACGGTATCCAGATCATAGCCATCCGCGCTTCTGACGTTTGAGGCCGCGATCGGAAATTGCGCAAGCGACGCCAGCGTTTTGAGCTGCTCATATCCGTAATTGAATTCATGGTTGCCGACCGCCATGAAATCGTATCCGGCGGCGTTCATCAGTTCGATTATTTTGGCGCCTTTTGTAAGAATTGCCAGCGGCGTGCCGTGAACGGCGTCTCCCGCATCAACAAGCAGCGAATTCTCCGTATCGGCATGCACCGCCGCAATCGTATCGATTCCGATCGGCGCATCATATGTACCGGAAAAGGAAGGATCGACGCGTCCGTGTACGTCGTTCGTATGATAAATCGTGATCACGGTATCTTCCTTGTCCGCCGCCCCCGCGGCGCGGACCGCGGCCGGCGCCAGCATCAACATCGCAGCTGCCAATACGGCTGCAAAAAAACGTTTCATAAATAAGCACTGTCCTTTCCGGAAGCACGCTGTTCAATCTATGCATTCCGCAGTAAAATTTTTCGTTTTATTATAGCACGGATCCTGCCGGAGAGCAATTTCCGGATTTGGTATGGCGCAAGGAGAAAGTCCGTACTTTTTTATGCTTTTTCCGCTACAATAAATTTTTATATGCAGATTAAAATTTTGCTATAGATCTGATATAATAAAGCAGAAGGAGTGATATGCCAATGATGCGGATATTGCGGAACGGTACAATCTACGATGGAAGCGGCGGGGATCCTTTTTACGGAGACATCCTGATCGCTGACGACAAAATCTCCGCAGTCGGGCCGCAGCTGGAGGCTCCGGCAGAAGCGGAAGAAATCGATTTGTCCGGACTATCGGTTTCTTCCGGTTTTTTTGACGCGCATTCCCATAACGATTGGTTTGCGGCTAAGGAGGATCCGCTGCCGTATTTTACGCCTTTTGTCCGTCAGGGGATCACTTCGTTCATTACCGGGAATTGCGGCCTTTCCGCCACGGGATTCGATGAAGAAAGCCCGTATGTGGATAAAATCGGCGCCGGATTGTTTCATTTTCACGCGCTGCGCGGCAGATACGGAACGGCTGCGGAATTTTTCAAAGCAATCGACCGGAAAACGCCGTGCAATATTGCGGCGCTGGTCGGGCATTGTACCGCGCGCACTTCCGTTGCCGGATATGAAAACCGCCCTCTTACGGAGGCGGAATCCGTACGAATGATGGAAATTTTGGAACAGGGACTGCAGGAAGGCGCCTGCGGCGTCTCGCTGGGCCTCATGTACGAACCCGGCTTGTATGCGCCGCAGGAAGAATTGAAAGCGGTCGCCCGTTTATGTGAAAAATATGACCGCCCCATGGCGGTGCACCCGCGGGCCTGTTCCGCGGTTTCCATGGCGTACTCCCAATTACTGGGCAGACCGCATCTCCTGCGGGCGCTTGACGAGCTTGCGGAAATCGCAATCGATACGCGCGTAAAACTGCAATATTCCCATGCAATCTTTGTAGGACGCCGCTCGTTCCGCTGCAAGGATGAGCTGCTTGCGATTCTGCACCGCCTGCGGGCGCAGGGCATCGACGCGCAATTCGATCTGTACAGCGAACTGCTCGGCGTTTCCGTAATTACGGCAATACTGCCCGCATGGTATCAAGCGATGAGTAAAGAGGAGAAGCGCAGGCCTCTGAATAAGCTGCGGTTTAAAATACTGGCGTCTGCCAGCCGCAAGCTGCTTGGATTTACGATGGACGATATTCTGATCGCTGATCTGGGAGAGGGAAACGAACGCTTTGCGGGCAAGACCGTCCATCAGATTGCCGAAGAACTGGGCAAGGGCGATTTGGATACGTATCTGGAATTATGCGAGCGCAGCGATTTTAAAGGACGCGTCAATATGGGTTCGTACAGTACGCCGGAAATCGTCAGTGCTTTATCAAAAGAAGATCCTGTGCTGTATATGACCGACGCCTGGGTAGAAGACCGCGGAATTCAAAACCCGGCTATTTACGATTGTTTTCCCAAGTTCCTGCATCTGTCTCTTAACGGCAGCGGCGATACGATGCCGCGTACGATTCGGAAAATGACCGGCGCTGTTGCCGACCGCTTCGGTATCCCGGAGCGGGGATATATAAAGTCCGGCTATTTTGCCGACCTAACCGTTTTTCAGGAAGAAGCCCTGAAATCCGCCAAACCGGATCAGGGGAAAAGTTTTGGAATCGAACGCGTTTTTATCAACGGAAGGCAGGTTCTGTATGATGGTCTCCTGAACGAACCGGCGCTGCGATGCGCCGGCCGCGCCATGCGGACAAACTAAAGCGGCGCGCAGAATTCCGATCGTTTTTAAAGAATAGAAAAGAGGTCTATTGATGAAGAAACTGGTGCTTTTTGTGATATTGGATAAATATTCCGATTGGGAGATCGCCTATTTATCGCCGCTGATACTTGCCTTGGGGAAAGAGGAATATGCCGTCAAAACGGTTTCTCTGACAAAAGACAGCGTCCGTTCCCTGGGCGGGCTTACGGTACTTCCGGATTACGATGTTTGCACGGTGCCGGAAACGTTCAGCGGGTTGATCCTGACCGGCGGATTATCGTGGAGAAACGACGAAGCGCGGCAAATCGAACCGCTTGTAGAAAGCGCCCTGCAACACAATAAAGTTGTGGGCGCGATCTGCGACGCTTCCGTTTTTCTGGGTGCAACCGGCGCTTTAAATCATGTCCGGCATACCAGCAATGATCTGAATGATCTGAAGCAGTGGGCGGGAAGCGCATACACTGGAGAAGAGAACTATATTTTACAGCCGTCCGTTAGAGACGGGAATCTCATTACCGCCAACGGCACGGCGGCGCTCGAATTCGCCAGGGAAGTGCTGCTTGCGTTAAATGTCGCGCCTGCGGATAAAATTTTGGAATGGTACCGTTTTTACAAACACGGTTGTTACGAGGTCCCGATACCGTCTTTATAATGCGGCGAAGACCGGTTTCTCTCCTCCGTAAGAGGGACGTTTACCGGTAAAAGTACGAAACCCGGTTTGGAAAGGCCGGCGGGAAACGGAGGAATTGTATTGCAGCAAATTTTTCATAAGACCATCGAACGGCAAAGCGCTTTGCTGAAAAAATCCGAACGGAAGTCCAGCTTGCTGGGATATCTCAAACTGGCGCTGTTCCTCCTCTTTGCAATCAGTATCTATTTTATGATAAAGCGATGGGATTCGGCAGCGTATAAGGTTGCGGCCGGCATTCTGCTGGCAGTACAGGTCTGTGCCTGGATCCGCCATGCGCAGGCCGATGAGAAAGCGGCGCACGCGGCTGGCATCATTGAAATCAATCAGCGCCACTTAGACCGGATCGAAGGTCGTTGGCCCGCCTTCCCTGATACCGGAGAAGAATTCGCCGATTCCGAGCATCCTTATTGCTGCGATCTCGATATCGTAGGGAAAAAATCATTATTTCAATTTCTGAATACCACCCACACCTGGCACGGCCGTCACGCGTTTATCAGTGATTTGTTGTATGCCGATTATGAGGGAGAAACTATTGGGCAGCGGCAGGAGGCCATCGAAGAACTGGCTAACGACAACGATTTTTCCGACGAACTGGAATATTTGTTCTCTCAAATCGGCAGCGATCCCGCCGCGCCGGCGCTTGTGAAAGAATTACAGGAGAACCGCCCGTTTCTGCGCGGAAAGGTGCTGCGGATCTTGCTCTTGTTCTTTCCGTTCGTACTCCTCTTATTTACAGGACTCGTAATCATATTCCAATGGAAACAATTTTATATTTTTTCTTTATGCCTATACGCGGCGCAGGCGCTTGTTTGGCTGTCGGGCGCATTTTTCACAGGAAACTATCTGAAAAGCATCAACCGCCTTCCGTTCAAGCTGGGCGCTTATAGCAAAGTGCTTTTGTTTATTAATAAGGCTTCTTTTCAGGCCGAAGCTCTGCGGCGGCTGCAAGCTGCGCTGACGGATTCGGAAGGTTCGGCGGCGCAGGCGATCAAAGAGCTCTCAAAGATCACGAATAAGGTAAGCGTACGCAGTAACGCGATCGTATATTTTATACTGAATGTCGTACT
>CABQCN010000032.1 GCA_902462635.1 uncultured Oscillospiraceae bacterium | reverse complement strand
CCCTCCGTAATATGGATCGGAAGCAGGCCGGTAGCGCCGGTCTTTACGCCGCCGATATACAGATACGGTTTATATTCATTTTTACCGCCCTCCAGCAGCGCGTAGCCAATGTTCTGTATACTGGACGTCGCTTTCACCTGCGGATCGGATTTCAGACGCGCCGCGTCTTCCCGGTTTACATTTAAAATCGTGCCGTGCCAGGAACCGTTCTGATAAACTTCTACATCCGTAAAATATTGGATACCGCTCGAAACAGCCGTCGTCACCGCCGTAAGCATTGCGGCGGAAAGGATAATCCCGATTATCGTCACGATCGTCCGGACCTTATTCTTTCGCAAGGTCTTCAGTGTCACTTTGTTTAAAATATTCATTTCCGGATCACCTCGTCGCGCGTGATCCTCCCGTCTTCGATCGCAATGACTCTGTCCGCTTGCAGCGCGATATTCTCGTCATGCGTAATGACGATCAGCGTCTGTTCATACTTCCGGTTGGAAAATTTCAATAATTCTACGATTTCCTGGCTGTTTTTGGAATCAAGGTTTCCGGTCGGCTCGTCGGCAAGCACCACCGCGGGCGCGTTCATCAGCGCCCTGCCTATGGAAACGCGCTGCTGCTGCCCGCCGGAAAGCTGGTTCGGGAGATGGCCACGGCGGTCGCCGAGCTTCAGCACGCCGAGCAGCTCCTCCAGGCGGCCTTTATTGATTTTACCGCCGTCCAGAAGCACCGGAAGCGTAATGTTTTCTTCCACGTTGAGAATCAGGTTATAGAACTGATAGATCAGCCCCACCTGGCGTCTGCGGAAAATCGCAAGCTGTTCTTCATTCTGCGCGTATACGTCGCAGCCGTTTAAGTACACGCGGCCTGCCGTGGGTCTGTCTACTCCGCCAAGAATGTGGAGCAGCGTAGATTTCCCGGACCCCGACGGCCCGATGATCGCGACGAATTCTCCTTTCGCAACGGTAAAAGATACGTTATCCAGCGCCCGGACGGTATTTTCTCCGGCGCCATATAGTTTTGTCAGATTCTCAATTTTTAAAATTTCCATAAAGAAACCCGCCTTTCCAGATTGTACGCGCCTATCATAACGCACGCCGGTTACAGGCGGGTGACTGTTGCATTACAAAATCGTCACATTAAGCGCCAAGGGAAACGTCCCATTCCGCCAGATACTGCAGCAGCAGGCCTGCATCTCTCCCATCTACCGTTCCATCGGCATTGACGTCCGCCGCGGTCCGGTTGATCTTCACGTCCCACTCCGCCAGAAATTGGAGCAGCAGACCGGCGTCGATCCCGTCGACGCTGCCGTCTCCGCTGACATCCCCGTACAGGACGCCCGTCACGCCGAAAACGCCGAGTTCGACGGTATACGGTTCTGCCAGGTGTTCTTTTCGCACCGTAAGAAGATTGTTGATCACGCGTTCTTCTTCTCCGATATAGCCGAACTGTTCTTCGTTTCCTTTCATTTCCGCTTTCAGCGTATACGTACCGGCGGAAGGAATCCTTCCCCGGAATGTTCCATCTCCGCCCTTCCGGAACAGAATTTTATTTCCGGCTTCATCCTCCGCATATACGGACTCGCATTGCAAACTGTATTCGATATCGTCCATATACTGTTTCTGCATCAGCGTCCGGCTGTCCGCTGTAACCGTAATTTCCTCTCCCGCGCGGTATTCGCCCGCCAGTTCCGGCTTGCGGTCATAGAACGGAAGCAGGGAGAAAGATACGTGCATCGCGTCAAAATAACGGACATTGCCATCCGCAAAGAAAGAAGCCCGCTGCCCATACGGCATATAATAAAACACCGAATCCTCCCCGCACGGAACGGTAACGTTCACGGGAGCCAGCGGATCGGAGAGGAACGTAAAAAGATCTTTATCCATAGAGCCGTTCTGGCGAAAATAATAATGCGGCAGGAAATGAGCGGGATAAAGGTATTCCTCCGCGAACCGCGCGCCCGTTCTCATTTGCTGGGACGCCAGGAAGCCGCCGCTGTCCGCAAGAAAATACATGATTTCTCCGTTCGCGGAAAAGTCCGGATCCTCCAGCCGTTCCGTATAGCGCAGCGCCGTCCCTGCAGGCACCTCGATACGGCAGGCCTTGGCAATGCCGCGGTATACCTTCTCGAATCCCGCTTTTATGCTCTCATACTCTTCATACGAGAACGCGTATTCGGATTCCTGTTGAAAATATTGATAGCTGTAAAAATATTTTTCAAAAACATCGCTCCATGCGCCTTCGTCATAAAGAAACGCCGCGCTTTGGATCCATTCCGAAACAGGACGCGCTGCGTCGCCGGGAAGAAGCGTACCCGCTTTGGCAAAATCCGGGGAAAGTTTCTGGAACGCGACCGTGAAAGGCCCCGACGCATAATTCAAATTGAACGGAAGCAGATACGTGCCCTTGCTCATGGCTATAAAAGCGTGCTCGCCGATCGGTACCGCCGGATATTGCTGCAGGAATTCCTCGTCCATTTTCAGATACGGATCTGAAACATCAAAAGATACGATATCATAAAAATCCAGCTCGACCGGAATAAAAACGTATCGGTCCGTTATTTTGGGAGAAACCCGCATCGGTTCCGTAAAGGAAGCCCGTTCGGTGACGTGATAATCCGGATCCGAACGATCCGCCTCGAGGGAAAAGTTAAATTCACACAGCGCGTCTCCCGCGCCGCAGAGGATCCCGTCATCGGACGAAAGCGAAAGATAATACGTTCCGCCGTCCGGAAGGTATACGGCGCCTCCTCCGGTACCGCCTTTTACCATCGTAATGCCTTGCAGTTCATTCAGGCAGGAATCAAAAACACGGAGCGTCAGCCCCCCGGCCGTGCCGTTTTTATAGTTCAGCCACATACAATCATACGATTCTGCGTCAATTTCGTAAAACCTTTCGATATGCCCCGTATCGGCTTCTTCGCTGCTCGCATACACCGTCTGCTTTCTCCCGGGCTGCAGAAATTCCGCGTTTATTTCTTCCCGTACGTTTTTCAAGCGGATTTCGACCGCATTGGAATTTCCCGTCTCATCCCGAATGATCAGCATAAAAACCAGCTTCGCGATTTCAGGCGTTACAGCGGGGATCGAAATGCCGGATTCGTGCGAACGAAGCGTCTGTTCTCCCGCAATCCATTCAAAAGAAAGCTTTCCCGCGGAATCCAATCCGTCAAAAAAAATGTCTTTCTCCGTGTTTTCCGGAAAAATGGTAAAAGGACTCAGTGTCACCGGTTCCTCCGGTAAATAATACACAAAGCCCTTTTCCACAGAAGAAGCGGCGCCTCCGGCCGAAACGCGCAGGCCGGCAAAGCCGCTGGTTGCCACGATCACCGAAAGCAGCACGGTGAAAATTTTCTTTTTCATTTTTAGAAACCTCCCAATCCATCTATAAAATAAACGCGTACGTTTATTGTGCGGGGGTGCCCGTTTCTCCTGCCGGCGGCGTGCCGCCAGAAGGAACAGCCGGCGTCTGCCCGCCGGGCGCCGGGGATGGATCCGATGGCGCCGAAGAAGCGGACAACGCCTCCAACTTACTTCGAAGCTCCCGTTCGGAAGCCATCCGATTGACGAGCAGCGTAGATACCACGATTGCAAAGATCAGCAAAATCGCAATGATCAGCAATAAATATTTATTTAACATGCGGATGTCGCGGACGTCCCTGGAGGCTCCCGCATACACCGGCGGTTCTTCCCGTTCGTCCTGTGCCGTGTGCCTTGCAGGAGACGCGGAATTCCGTTTCGCAGAAACGGGCCTTCCGCTATATGTACTTTTGTGCTGCGGCTCATAGTAACTGCTGCTCTTTTCAAAAATCTGGCCCCTGCTGTATTTCGCTTCCTGCTGCTCCGTCCGTATCCCGGCGCTTGTCCTGCCGCCCATGACGCTTTCCGCCTTCCCGGGTCCGGCAGTATACTTTTTGGATCCCAGGCTACGCACCGTTTCCGGCCGTTCGGCTTCTTCAACGAGATGATCGAGAATGCCGATCGAAACCGCTCTTTCATCTAGATCCTTCACCGAATTGAAAATACGGACGGCGCCGATCCTGTCGCCATTGGCAAATACCAGAATGCCAAGCACCATGATCGCATCGTAAAACTCCGGAAAAATGGCAACCGCTTTTCGTAAATAATTCTTTGCCGCGTCGTCGTGCCCGATCTGAATTTCATGCAGCGCTTTGTTATATAAAATAAATGCAGTTCGCATCTGCTCCGTCGCGGGCCTGTATTTTTCAGGAATCCGCGTCAGATCAATCGGTTTAAACGCGCTGACTTCTCTTACTACATCAATCATGCTTCATACACCACTTCCGAAAAAACAGATCAGCTCCCACAGCAATTTTTATATTTCTTGCCGCTGCCGCACGGGCAGGGATCGTTGCGTCCGATCTTACTTCCCTGTCTCGTAATACTCTTCGGTTTTTTCTTTTCTCCTGATTCTTCTCCGCCCAACCGTTCGCGCCCCGGCCCGGCAACTGCCTTGCGCTCCACCGACGCGCCTTTCTGTACTTTAATCGTAAAGATCATGCGGACCGCCTGATCCTGTATCGTTTTATTCATATCCTCGAACATGTTGAACGCCTGGAACTTGTATTCCACGACGGGATCGCGCTGGCCGTAAGCCTGCAGCCCTACGCCGTATTTCAGCTGGTCGATGGCATCGATATGCGTCATCCAGTTTTCATCCACGGAACGGAGCAAAACGACGCGTTCGATTTCCCGCATCAGTTCGCTGCCGAATTCCTGCTCCCTTGCTTCATAACGGTTCAGCGTATCTTCCGTGAGCGCTTCCGCAACGGCTTCCGGCTTGATCCCGTTGTGATTCTCCGCAAATCCATCTATGATTGCCGGCGAGATGATGCCCACGAGGTCATTCTTAACCATTTCATAATCCCATTCCTTGGGGGAAAGATCTTTGTGGCAATAGAAATTCACGGTTTCTTCGATCCGGTGCCGGATCATCGTGCAGAAATTTTCTTTCATATTTTCGCCGTCCAGCACGCGGCGACGCTGCGCATATATAATTTCACGCTGCTGATTCATCACGTCGTCATATTGTAAAACATTTTTACGGATTTCAAAGTTTCTTGCTTCTACTTTCTTCTGCGCGTTCTCGATCGCCGAGGAGAGGAACTTATTTTCGATCGCATAATCCTCTTCAATTTTGAGCGTATTCATGACGCCTTCGATCCGTTCGGAACCGAACAGCCGCATCAGGTCGTCTTCCAGGGAAATATAGAAACGGGACATTCCCGGATCCCCCTGCCGTCCGGAACGGCCGCGCAGCTGGTTGTCGATTCGCCGCGATTCATGGCGTTCCGTGCCCATAATAAATAAACCGCCGGCCTCCACGACCTGTACGCGCTCGGCTTTCGTCTCTTTTGAATATTCTTCCACGAGGGAACGGTACAATTTCCGCGCCGTAAGTACAATTTCATCTTCCGTATCGGCATAGCTGTCCGCCAGCGCGATCAGCGCGTCATCATACCCTTGCTTGCGCATATCCTGTTTTGCCAGATATTCGCTGTTGCCGCCGAGCACGATATCCGTACCGCGCCCCGCCATGTTGGTCGCGATCGTTACCGCGCCGTATTTACCCGCCTGCGCCACGATTTCCGCTTCCCGTTCATGATTTTTGGCATTCAAGACTTTATGCTTGATTCCCTGCTTCGTCAGAAGTTTGCTCAGGTATTCCGATTTTTCGATGGAAACCGTACCGATCAGGATCGGCTGGCCCTTTTCATGCGCCTCCGCCACGTCGCGGATCAGCGCCGTATATTTTCCGTTTATGGTTTTGTATACCGCATCCGGAAAATCGATTCTCACAACAGGCTTGTTCGTAGGAATCACGATCACGTCCAGCGAATAAATATCATTGAATTCGCCTTCTTCCGTGAGCGCGGTTCCCGTCATACCGGAAAGCTTGCTGTACATACGGAAGAAATTCTGGAACGTAATCGTCGCCTGCGTCATGCTTTCCTTTTCGATCTTGACGTGCTCTTTCGCCTCGATCGCCTGATGAAGACCTTCGTTATACCGCCTTCCGAACATCAGACGGCCCGTAAATTCATCGACGATAATCACACTGTCATCTTTGACGACATAATCGATATCGAGCTTCATGACGCCGTGCGCCTTGAGCGCCTGATTGATATGGTGAGAAACCGTGGCGTTTTCCGGATCCGAAAGATTCTCGATCTTGAACCATTTCTCGGCCTTGTCCACGCCATGTTTCGTAAGCGTCGCGGTTTTCGCTTTTTCATCGACAATGTAATCTTCCGTAACGTCGTCCATCAGATCCTTGCTGTCCGTCTCCTTGATGACGAGACGGGAAAGCGTGCGCACAAAAGCGTCCGCCCGCTCATACATGTCGCTGGATTTGGATCCGGCGCCGGAAATGATCAGCGGCGTCCGCGCCTCGTCGATGAGGATGCTGTCCACCTCGTCTACAATGGCGAAATTAAGTTCGCGCTGCACGAGCTGATTCTTATAAATCACCATATTATCTCTTAAATAATCGAATCCGAGTTCATTATTCGTAGCGTAAGTAATATCGCAGCCATACGCCTCCTGGCGCTGCTGCGGCGTCATGTCATGGATGATGACGCCAACCGAAAGACCGAGAAAATTATAGATCTTCCCCATCCATTCGCTGTCCCGCTTTGCAAGGTAATCGTTCACGGTTACAAGATGCACGCCTTTGCCCGTCAGCGCGTTGAGATAAGCCGGAAGCGTGGATACAAGCGTTTTTCCCTCTCCCGTTTTCATCTCGGCGATCCGTCCCTGATGGAGCACGATGCCGCCGATCAGCTGTACGTCGTAATGCCGCTGTCCCAACACGCGCCACGCCGCTTCCCGTACGACGGCAAACGCTTCCGGTAAAATGTCGTCCAAACTTTCTCCGCCGGCGACGCGCTGTTTCAGCACCTCCGTCATTCCCTTCAGCTCGCTGTCGGATTTGGCTTTCATTTCCGGTTCTAATGCATTGATTTCCTCCACGATCGGCATAAGCTGCTTGATCGCCCTGTCACTGTATGTTCCGAATACCTTTTCAAATAACCCCATATTAAAAACACTCGTTCCCTTTCGTTTCTGCAATTTTCTGCATTTTCGTATCCATTATCCTTTACAGTTTACTCCTTTTAATTCATTTCATCAAGCGTTTTATTGTACGCATCCATGTAATGGCGCATAAAATAGGAGACTTCCGGAAGTTCCGGCGTCCGCAGCGCCTCCAGCGTCGATTCCATCGCTTTGACGAATTCCCGGTTTCCGGCCTTCACTTCCTCGACACACTTGATATATGCCGACAATTTATCGGCCGCCTTCACGATAGGATAATACTGCGCGTCTTCCTGCTCGTAAAACAAAATCGGGCGATATACCCCTTCCATGTCTTCCGGCAGCATCGACAGCAGCTTTTCCCTTGCGACGGCTTCGATCGCCTGATAATTCTCAGGGGATTATAATACTTCACCGGCGTCGGCAGATCGCCCGTGATGATCTCCCCCGCGTCGTGGAATACCGCGTAAACGCACGCTCTGTCCGGGGATAATTCCTCCCGGCCGCACAGCTGGTTGTGGATCACCGCCAGCGCATGCGCCAGAATGGCGACCTGCAGACTGTGTTCCTGAATATTCTCGGAATCCGTGTTCCGCATCAATCCCCAGCGGAGGATATATTTCATTCTGCCGATATATGCGTAAAAATCGAATTGTTCTTTCGGCTCTATTTCTCCCATGTAAAATACTCCGTTAAATCCAATATAAATCTTCAAAAGATTGCAGCGCGTACGCATCCGTCATCCCCGCGATATAATCCGTCACGATCTGTTCCGGCGGCTCGTCTTCCGGATACCCCTTCTCATCGACAAACCGCACCAGACGCTCCATGGCCTTGTTTTTGTCCTTGCGGTCGAGCCTTCTGGCGCAATCGTATAAGATTTCAAAAAGCCCTTCAACCGCGTTTTTGGCATTGATTTCATAGCGGCGGATCAGCGCAGACTGATAGATCAGTTTATTGTTCGTCAGAATCATCTCCCGCAGCGCCTCGCCTTTCGCTTTGCTCAGACGGATGTATTCCGTATTATAACTGTTCTCGATAATGTCCTGCACCAGCGTGTTGATCATCTCGCCGTTCGTGGCGCCGAGTTCCTTTCTGATTTCCGGATCGATATCTTTGTAATCGATCAGCCTTGCGCGGATCGCATCTTCAATATCGCGACCGACATACGCGATTTTGTCTACCAGACGTACGACACAGGCCTCCAGCGTATACGGCATGCATTTCCGGTGTTCCGTCTCATAAATTTTATCGGGATCTTTCATTTTATCCGCGTGTAAAATATATTCGTCATAATTCTCACCGCAGTGGCTGACGATGCCGTCCCGCACCTCATACGTAAGATTGAGACCGCATTTTTCATGTATTTTCTCTCTGGAAAGCCGTGTCGAAAGCCTGTCCACGACGCGCAGGCTGTGATATTCATGCCGGAACGAAAGCTGTGGATTGACCTTTTGAATACAGTTATGGAGCGTACGTTCCCCGGAATGGCCAAACGGGGCATGCCCGATGTCATGCCCCAATGCAATGGCATTGATTAAATCCTGATTGAGCCCAAGCGTCCTGCCGATCGTCGTCGAAATGGCCCGTACGTAAAGGACGTGTTCCATCCGCGTACAGATGTGATCGTTTTTGGCATTGAAGAACACCTGCGTTTTATGACGCAGCCGTCTGAATTCTTCGGAATAGAGGATCCGGTCCGCATCCCGCTCGTAATCAGAGCGTATTTTGCACGGTTCCTCCGCCAGGCGCCTGCCGAGGCTATTTACGGAATGCGCCGCCAGCGGCGACAATAATTGTTCCTGTTCGATTCTGATATCGCGCCACATAAAATTATGCCCACCACATCTCTCCG
>CABQCN010000031.1 GCA_902462635.1 uncultured Oscillospiraceae bacterium | reverse complement strand
CGCGCGGCGCGTCTTCGGGCGGATGGGCAAAGCCTTCCCTTCTGTTGCCAAAATCTTCCGGATAAAAATGATCCTCGTGCGCATGCGTTATGAGTACGGAATCGACATCGTTGAGTTCGAGTCCATAATACGTCATATGCAGGTACGTATCTGCCGGAAAATCGATCAGCAGCTTGTCGTCGATCATCGCCTGCGAACGCGTACGGATATTCCTGCCTCCCGCTTCCCGCGCCCGTCTGCAGGCGTCGCAGCCGCAGAACAGAGACGGCCAGCCTTCCGCAGCAGCGGTTCCGAAATACTGCAGTTTCATGCGGCGTTCCCCTTCCTTATATTATAATACATTGAATACATTCCGTTCCATCGGGTAAAACGGCGCGGATGCAATATTCCTTTTGTTCCGTTTCCAAACATTCCAGCGTTACCGTCCGGTTTGCCTGCGGAGCGGCCAGGAATTCATCATAGGAAATTTCATGTTTATATTTAATATCGATGAGCGAAATCTGTTTATTGCCCGCAAAATATTCCGCCGGTAAAATATCTTCCGCCCATTCCGCATATCTTGCGTTGTTGACATGGCGGTTATAATCAAAATCGCTGTAAGCCGGTATGCGCTGCGCCCGCCGGATTTTATCCGCCGGCGCGGAACGGAACGCCTCGTCTTCGTAAAGGTTTCCCTTTGGCATTGCCAGCGGAGCTTCCCGCGCGATGACTTCCGGAAAATGAATGTCGCATTCCGTGGGCCTGACAACGGCGCGTTTCCGTACGTTGAACAGCACCCATTGGGAGACGCCGCTGCCATAATGCGTGCCGTCTGCGCCATCCAGGCAGAAATACCGTGTAAACACGGCTTTCAGGTTTTTGCTCGGCCATGTCGTGATCACGACATCTTCCCCGGCGCCCGGATATTTTTCCATTTGAAATCGCATCCGCGACAATACGTAGCAAACATGGTATTTTTCCATCAGGTCGTTCCACCCGCAGCCGAAATACGCGCACTGGCTGTTGGCAGTTTCCTGGATATTGGAAAATACCGCGGAGATTTTTAGCTTATTATTGACGTCGACGTCATGCGCAACCAGCCGTTTTGTTTCGCTGTAGCTGCCATCGCTGTTCTGGATTCCCACGCCATCACTTCCTTATATAATATATAAACATCGGTCAGGCCGTTTCAACCGCCGCCGCATCTGCAAGATGAAGCGCGTCCACCGCCATCTCCCGCATTTTAAATTTTTGTATTTTCCCGCTGGCGGTCATCGGGAACGCATCCATAAACCAGATATACCGCGGCATCTTGTGGCGCGAGAGGTTTTCGCGGATAAATTCTTTGAGTTCGTCCTCGGTGGCTTCCTCTCCCTGTTTTAAGATCACGCAGGCACATACTTCCTCGCCGTAATTTTTATCCGGCACGCCGATCACCTGTACATCTTTGACCTTCGGATGCGTGTAAAGGAATTCTTCCAGCTCTTTGGGGTAGATGTTCTCTCCGCCGCGGATAATCATGTCCTTGATTCTGCCTGTAATGTGGAAATACCCTTCGGGATCTACGACTGCGAGATCTCCGGAATGGAGCCAGCCATCTTTGTCGATCGCCTGCGCCGTAGCTTCCGCCATTTTATAATATCCCTTCATTACGGAATAGCCCCTTACCACGACTTCCCCCGGCGTATTCGGCGGCACGTCCTCGTACGTTTCGGGATCTACGACCTTGACTTCCACGAACGGCATCTTCCTGCCGACCGTTGCGACCCGCTTTTCTATGGAATCGCTTACGTTTGTCATCGTACACACCGGAGACACTTCTGTCAAGCCGTAAGGGATCGTAATTTCCGTCATATGCATCAGTTCGACGACCTGTTCCATGACTTTTACCGGACACGGCGAACCGGACATGATACCGGTACGCAGAGAAGAAAAGTCATATTTGGAAAAGTCGGGATGTTCGAGCATAGCGATGTACATGGTGGGGACGCCATACGTTGCGGTACACCGTTCCTCCTGGATCGTATGCATGACCCGCACCGGATTATAGCGTTCAACCGGTACGATCGTCGATCCATGCGTAATACAAGCCATGATCCCCAGCACGCAGCCGAAACAGTGGAAGAACGGCACCGGCAGGCAGACCCGGTCCCTGTATGTAAGAATCTGGTTGTCTCCGATACATTTTCCGTTGTTCAGGATATTGTAATGCGTGAGCATGACGCCTTTGGGAAAACCGGTGGTGCCGGAAGTATATTGCATATTGACGACGTCGTGGCAGTCTACGGATGCCTGGCGTTCCTGCAGCGCAGCGTCCGTGACAGTACCGGCAAGTTCATGAAGCGCCAACCAGTGGAGCATGCCGCGGGGCATCGTTTCCTTGCTATCCAGATAGATTACCCTTTTGAGATACGGCAGATTCTCGCAATTCAGATTTCCGGGCGCGCTGTTTTTCAGCTCCGGACACAATTCGTTGATGATTTCCGAGTAGTTTGTGTCCTTGAGTCCTTCCATCATAACGAGGGTGTCGGTATCGGACTGCTTTAAAAGGTATTCCGCCTCGAATACTTTATAATTCGTATTCACGGTCACGAGCGTTGCGCCGATTTTGGCGGATGCAAACATCAGAACGATCCATTCGGGATAGTTCGTAGCCCAGATCGCGACATGCGAACCTTTTTCCACACCGAACGCCATGAGTCCTTTTGCCACCGTGTCGCATTCTTCTTTAAATTCTTTGTATGTTTTACGGAACGGCTTGTCATTGCAGATAACGCAGTCATTTTCCGGGTAAACAACGGCAACTTTGTCGAGCAGGTCCCCGAGCGTCATTTCGATCAGGGAATGTTCCTGATCCCCGAATATTTTGTAAGTCTCCATTTCAAACATGTTCCTGCACCCTACCTTTCTTTCTGATAAAAAAAATCCCCGTTCTATTTTGTTATAAAAATAGAGACGAAGATTATTCAATACACTCCGCGGTACCACTCTAATTAGCTGACGCCGGTATTTCCGCTGCCGGAAATTCCTTTATCGCTCTCTCAAAGCCCGGTTAACGCCCGTCCTGACGTCCGGATCTACTTTGTTTCAACCCGGCTGCTCCGAAACGAGTTCACATTTCTTATGCCGCCCCGTTCCACCGCGCCGGAGCTCTCTGTGAGACATTTTAAAACGCTACTGCTTTTCATCATCGCATTTTTTGATTCATTTTTCAAGGGAAGCTCTACGCTGACGTAAAGCTGGTTGTTATGATACCCGAAACAGTTTCAGATGTCAATACCGCTTTTCAAATTTTTCAGTATTTGTCCGCGGACTTGAGATCTTCCATACTGCGCGCAAGAACGATACGGGCGTTCTCCGTCATCATTTGCAGCGCTTTGATCATATCTTCTTCCGGGATCGCGATACAGCCGGACGAACTTGCGGACCCGGGAGACGTACAATGCAGAAAGATGCAGGAACCCTTTTTGGGAACGGCAGGATCCACGTTGAAATTGACCATTGCGCAATAATTATATGCCGTGACATAATCGATCAGGTGTTCCGAGCTGGACGCCTTCCAGGATTCCGGCATTTCGCTTCCCTTCACGTGCTGATTATACGTCGGAGAAGCGGAATCGCCATCCCAGTAATCGTCATCGTCAACCACCGTGTACGGCAGCGACATGTTTTCCGGCGCATCCTTGATCCCAAAACATTCGCCAAGCGTATATACGCCGGCGGGGCTGCTTCCGTCGCCTTCGATTCTGTTCGCAGGATCGGTGATGCCGCTTCTGCCGATATACCCTTCCGTCTTCCACGCAAGAGACAGTGCGCGGCCTTTTTTCTCATAGGCGTAAAAATCGCAGCCGGTGCCTGTTTCTTTCTGTATTACAACAAATACGACATCGGCGTCGGCCGTCTTGTCAAGTTTCTTGATTTCATCCAATACGGCGTCCCGCTTGCCGCAGCTGCCGCAGACCAGCAACGCCAGTACGCAGGAAAGACAAAGCGCCGCCATTTTCGCAAACTGATTTTTCATAAACGATACCTCTTATCCGGAATTATTACATTCTCTTGAATCATTCCGGATTATTATATTGTAAACGGGCGGCCATGTCAATAAACAGCAGTCCCGCTTCCGGGGAATAAATTTTGTGTTTCTTTGAAATCATGCTATAATAGAAATATCTTTATACGAAGGAGGAGTTTCATGGATCCGGAAAAACGTACCGTTCCGCGCCGCAAAGTGAATAAAAGAACTTTCCGCAAAAAAGCTTCCGGCAAGGACGTCGCCAGAGGATTCTGGGTATCTTTTAAAATTTTACTCAAAACCGTGTTCATGATCCTCATCATAGCCGGATGCATTGCCGGCGGCCTCCTGATGGGGGTCGTCGCGGGTTGTATCATTACGACGGAACCGGTGACGGAGGAGGAACTCGACTTGACAAATGCAAAGGCGCTTACCTCTTTTGTCTACGACAGCGAAGGAAACGAACTCGCGCATATGAAGGGCCAGTCTAATATAAACCGCCAGCTGATCGATATCAAAGAGGTTCCCGATTATTTCTCAAAAGCGTTTATTGCGATTGAAGACGAACGGTTTTATACACATAAGGGCGTCGATTTCAAAAGATCGATCGCGGCGTTTCTCGGATATGTCATTCCGGGGCTGGACAGCCACGGCGGCAGTACGATTACACAGCAGGTCATTAAAAATTTGACGGGAGACGATGCGCAAAGCGTTCCGCGAAAGATCCGGGAACAATGGCGTGCGCTTAGCCTGGAGAAAGAGCTCGACAAAAACGAAATCATGGAGCTTTATATGAACGTCATCTACATGGGACAGGATCTGTATGGCGTCAAGTCCGCTTCCCTGGCCTATTTCAGCAAAGAAGTCAAAGACCTGAGCCTGGCCGAGTGCGCATTCCTTGCCGGAATTACGAATAATCCCGCACGGTATAACCCGCTCACTTTGAAGGGACGTGCAAATTGCTATAAACGGCAAGTGACGATTCTGGACAAAATGCTTTCCCTGGGATTTATTACCGATGAAGAATATATCGAAGCGATTCAGGAGAATCTCAAAATCAACGACGATTATAAAAAAGAGGCTTCCGCGGCATCGATCTACAGTTATTTTGTGGACGCCGTAATCGCGGACGTGCGGGAAGCGCTGATAGAGCAGGGGTATACGAAGCAGGACGCAAATAATTTGATTTATCAGGGCGGCATCAAAATCTATACGACGCAGAATGCCAAGGTTCAGAAAATCGTGGACGAAGAATATTGCAATCCGGAGAATTTCCCGGTGAATGAAAATTACAGCGACCCTGCGGACATGGCGCAGGCATCCATTTACATCATGGATCAGGCAACCGGGCAGGTGCTTGCAATGTACGGAGGCTACGGCGAAAAGACAAAGAGTCTTACGTTCAATGCCGCTACGAGCGGGCAAAGACAGCCCGGATCCGCGATCAAGCCGCTGCTCGTATACGGTCCTCTGATCGACCTTCATGTCCTCAACGACAGCACGATGGTAGATGATAAGCAGGTATTTCTCGATCCGCAGAATCCGGAGAAGGCCTGGCCGATCAATTCCTACCGCACCTATTACGGATGGATTACCGTAAGATACGCGTTGCAGCAGTCTTCGAATGTGGTAGCCGTCTCGCTATACCAGGAACATATGGCGGAGTGTCTGCAGTATCTGAAAAAGCTGGGAATCGACAGGACGTCCACGACAAATCTTTCGCTCGCCCTCGGAGGCTTTGAGAAGGGCGTTTCCGCGGAAGAAATGTGCGCGGCTTACGTTCCCTTCGCCAACGGCGGCACGTATTACAAACCGATTACGTTTACAAAAGTGACGGACATCAACGGCAAAACGATATTGACCAACAACGGTTCTCCCACCGTAGTTTATGAGGATTACCGCACTGCGGGCCTGATGACGGATCTGCTGCAGTCCGTCGTTACGGGCGGAACCGGCTCGGGAACGCAGGTCCGAAACGGCAGCGGGGTCAATATCCCGACTGCCGGCAAGACGGGTACCACGACGGATACGCACGATTACTGGTTCTGCGGATATACCCCTTATTACACGTGCGCCGTCTGGTACGGGTACAGTATGCCGAAACCGATCAGCGGCGCAGAAAAGGGTGCGGCGAAGAACTTGTGGAGCATCGTTATGAACCGGCTGCATACGGATCTGGAATACAAAGATTTTACGCAGACGAATAATATCGTGGAAGTAACCGTGTGCAGGGATTCGAACAAGCTTCCGAACGAGGAATGCTATAAGGATCCGAACCGGATCATCACCGGGCATTTTGCCGCAGGATATGAGCCGACGGAGACGTGTACTATCCACCAGCCGGCGGCGGGCTGAGGGGCGTTGCACGGAAATGCTGCAGATAATACCGACTCAAAATTATGCCGGATTCGAACTGCGCGGCGACAGCGGCGATTTCAGATCGCTGCTGTCCGCGATTTATTATATCGATAATGAAGAATATTTGCGCAGATGCGGATACAATGATGTGATGAACTATTTTTTCGGCCTTGCTTTTGAGGCGCGTTACGCGCTGGAGGGCCGCCGCGGATTCGTCTGTACGGATAACAATTCCAAATTATGGAACTATCCGGACAATATAAAATTATATCCCGAAGTGCCGGATAAAAATCTTTATTACGTCATCCGGATTCCGGCCGTTTCCCTTTTGTTTTACGCGTTCGTTGCGGAGGAACTCGTTGCGCTGGACCGCAGGTACCGGGAAGAATCCGGCGGAGATGCCGCGGATCTTGCAGAAAAGGAAGCTGCGGCGGCGTTCTTTCCGATGATGAATACCTCCGTTTTCCACGCGCTGGACGCGGTGATCGGGATGCGGAACCGCATGGCCTTGCAGGAAGGTCTGGCCTTTGAGCGCGCAAATAATTTTTATTTATTCCGGGGCTATCTGACCCCATATACGGATTTTCTGAACGAGATGTATTTATCTATGACAAAGCTCCGCCGGAAGCGGCTGCTCCCGGTCATGATGAACGATATCATTTGTTACCGGAAAAACGATACGTATCTGAGAATCGATAAAAATATCCGCGCGTTTGCGCAGGCGCATAAGATTCCCGCCGGCGCCGTAAAATATTCCGCCGGCATCGACTGGAATAAGATAAAATGGTAATATATTACTACAGATTTCTGGTGATTACGATGTCGGCGCCCGTACCGCACACATTTTCTATTACGACGTCTCCGATATGGACCGGCGCGGTGACTTCTACGGAATCCAGAGCCTCCGCAACCTGAAAAACAGCGTCTTTGGGGATTTCCCGATTTGTTTTTACGGGACATCTGCGGGAAACGGCGCCGCGGATCCGGACGGTCGAGGTCAAAATGCGCCGCGGGTTGCAGATTTCATTTCTGCCGTATACGGCGCCGCGGGGGCAGGCGTTGCCGGTTACGGTAAAATCGTTTTGCGGATCGACGTGCAGCCGGCATCCCTTCGGGCAGACAATACAGATCAGTTCTTTCATGATTTCGCCTCCCCGGCCGTTTCCCGGCACTCCAGCAAAAGCTCGGAACAATCCGGCCGGTTGATTGCATCGCCGGGGATGGTGATCTGCTGCATTTCCCCCGGCGTCATATATGCTTTTGGAAAGGATAAAATCCGTTCCCGTTTTCCGCCAAAAATTCCGACTACGTCTACGCGGCATTCCCCGTATACGCGGTTCGTACGGAAATAAACGCCAAGCCGCTTTGCGGCAAAAGGCAGCCGCACACGTTGAGGCACCGTGTACGTAAGTCCCGGAGCCGTACGGATTTTTAACGGGTTCCGCACCGCGCGTTCTTGTGTTTTACCGTACATGGCAACGTAGCGGGCCGCGGAAGCGCCGGCATATGCGCTTTCCGTCGATACGTAATCTACAAGGTCGTGCACATGAACGACATTGCCGCAGGCAAAAATGCCGGGCTTCGTCGTTTCCATGTTTTCGTATACCACAGGCCCGTTCGTTCTGGGATCGATTTCGATGCCGGCCTCCCGGGTCAATTCGTTTTCCGGAATCAGGCCGACGGAAAGCAATACCGTGTCGCAGTCGAAAATGCGTTCCGAACCGGGGACCGGCCTGCGGCTTTCGTCTACTGCGGAGACGGTGACGCGGCTCACGCGGCCGCCGGCAGCTTCGATATCGGTAATCGTATGGGAAAGGTAAAGCGGGATACCGTAATCCTCCAGACATTGTACAATATTGCGCGTCAAGCCGCCGGAATACGGCAAAAGCTCTACGCAGGCCAGAACGTGCGCGCCCTCCAGCGTCAGGCGCCGCGCCATAATCAGCCCGATATCGCCGGAACCGAGTATGACGATCCGCTTCCCGACGAGATAGCCATCCAGATTAATATAACGCTGCGCGGTTCCGGCAGTAAACACACCTGCCGGCCGGTCGCCGGGAATGCCGATTGCGCCGCGCGGACGCTCCCGGCAGCCCATGGCCAGAATGAGCGCCAGACATTCGATTGCGGCATACCCTTGCGCCGCGCTTACGACGTGTACGGTTTTTATTTCGTCCTCTGCGCAGGAAACATCCAGCACCATGGTGTCGGTCCGTACCTCGATGGCGGTATCCTGCAATTGTGCGATATATTTCCAGGCATATTCCGGACCGGTCAGTTCTTCTTGAAAGGTGTGCAGCCCGAACCCGTTGTGGATGCACTGGTTCAAAATACCGCCGAGTTCTTTATCGCGCTCTATGATCAGGATTTTCCGGAGTCCGTTTTGATATGCTCCCAGCGCGGCCGCCAAACCGGCGGGGCCGCCGCCGAGGATTACGAGTTCATACATCGATCGATCACCATGTTCTTGATTTTATTTTCCATCCGTATTTCTCCTTGTTTTTGTTTCTTCCAGCAGAATCCTGCTTTCCTGAATATCTTTTTTGATCTCCAGCGGAGAAATACCGAGTTCTCTTGCCAGGATTTCCAG
>CABQCN010000030.1 GCA_902462635.1 uncultured Oscillospiraceae bacterium | reverse complement strand
AATCCGCAGTCTATTTTATACAAAAGGGAGAAGACAGAAATATGGATAAAATATTGTTTGCTTTTTTATTAATGGGCGGTCTTTTCTGCGGCGGTCTTTTCATACTATGCGCTGTCCTGAAATGGTACCGAGGCAGGCGATACGGAAGGCTTTCTTCCTCCGTGTTCCTAGAACGGTATGCGAAACGGATTTATTGTGTTTTGGCCCGCAGCCGTTCCTTTGTAAAAATCAACAATGAAATCGCCTATAAGATTTCTATCTTTAATTCGCTTCCCTTTGAGACGAACCGATCTATCGGGGCGGTGGTAATTGTTGCATTCAGTATCTTACTGTTCGTTCTTTCTCTTGCGGTTCTTTTTGTTTATTTACCGTATTGGTATATTGCGTTTGCCTATATTATTTTTATTGATACTGCAGTACTCTTTGCCCTGCAGCTGTTTTCTGAATCCGTTATGAACCGGTATCTGAAACGGATGCCGGAAGCGCTGAAAATATTGCAATCCCGCTTTTTATCGAAAGGAAGTATCTCCAAAGCAATTCAAGTTAGTATTCCGGATCTCCCGAAAGGAATCAAAGCAGAAATGATCCGGATCTATGACGCAATGAAACAGAATGAACTTGAAAAAACGAGAGAAACATTCAAAGAAATCGATAAAAAATATACCAACGAGCATATGTCGGTGCTGTTGGACCTTATTTGGCTTGCGCATTATAACGGCGGTACGGAAGCGATTCAGGCACAGTTCGACGCTATGGTTAAAAATGTACTGGAAGATTTGGAAAACCAACAGGATCTGCGGGGTGCGGCGATAAGTTATATTATTATGTCTTTATTATTTATGGCGGCTTTACCGGCTGTGCGGCTCTATAACGGCTCCATTCTTTCAGGCGGGGATATGCAATATTATGAAACGCGCGGAGGGATGCTTTTCGCCGCCGGATATATCGGCTTTCTGCTTTTCCTGATTATTGTTTTATTTTACTTAAAGAAAAAAGGATGATGTCAAATGGATCCTCTGAATCGTAAAAAAAATTTTTTTGTAAAAATATTTTTTTTGGTCGCCACCTTTCTGATTGGGCTGGCAATTGTTCTTACGGATGTACTGATTGGAATTTCCGTTCCGGAAGACGTATTTATTAAAATTATTGTCGTTATCATAGCGGCGTGCATTGCTTTTTATATTCCCGAAGGGATAAAAGCAATGAACAAAAACGGCAGAGTTCAAAAAAAGCGTCAGGAACTGCGATTCCTAAAAAAAATTTTTGTTATGAGCGGCAGCATAAAACCCGTCGATTATATGCAGGTTGTCAATGCAATGTATGAACGGTCTTTTTATTACAGGCAGGACCTTGAAAATATTATGGATGTGCTTAGAAAAAATAATATCGATAAAGAAGAATTCTTCAGCGAATTGTTATTTAAAACAGAGGATATCGATTCAAAATTATTTTATGAGAAATTGAGTATCGGATTTTTATATGACTTCGATTTGGCGATTCGTAACATAGAAGCTGATTTTGCACAGGAAAGACGGGCCTATGCTCGTTTTATCAAAAAGCGTGTGAATTATATCCATATCATCGGTGTTACAGGATTATTTATCGCTATGGCGATATTGTTGTTATATATGCTCCAGCCGTGGCTGAATGCAATGAACTTTCAATTATTTTGACGAGGTGGATTGATTTTGGATAAAATTATTACAGAAATTATAATCGGCGCTGTTATTCTGACCTTGTTGATTTTCGTGATTCCGGTCTACCGGAGCAGTGCGGAGTTGGTGCGTTCCGCAGGGGAGAAAATCGATGCAAATGAAAATATAAAGGAGGTGACGATCGGCCGGTTGCCGGCTGCCGGGGATATCGGTTCCGGAAGATATATTTTGGAATTGATCAAATACTTCACATACGAACATCGCTTTGCGATATCGGTGGAATTTCCGGATAAAATGTATCTTTTTCGCCAGGATGCATATGAAGATGCGTTTCATGTCCTTAAAAACGACATGATGTTTGAGCTTATCGATTTAAAAAAAGAAGAAAATCAAATTAGAATGCATTTTTTATATCGGGATACGGCAGACGAGGTAAATGAGGAAAGCGCGCTGTTATAATAAAATATTTAAAATAGGGGGATTTTATGGAAAAAGTAATTGCTACGATCGTAATTATCGTATTGACCATGGGGCTGATCAGTTATGCCATCATCGGACAAATGGGCGGATTTCGGGATACCGCGGACGTTGTTACCGAAGAAGAAAGCCGGCTCGATACGATGCTGAAAGACAGCACCGTGGTGCCGCTGAGTACAGTTAAAAATTATATCAATAAGAGTTCGTCAGGCGGATATACCGTAACCGTGGATGGGGAGCAGATCAGCAAAACAAGCGATCTGACGGATTATAACGACAATACTTTGTTTTCAATGAGTAAAACCTATGACGAATACGGTAAAATTTCAGTGATCTCTTTTACGCTGAAAGATCAATCCTTCGCAAAAGCAGCGTAAAAATGTTTAATGAGATGTATCATGCATCTCATTAAATTTATTGAAATCGGAGGAGTATCAGATGACCGGAAAATTTATCGCATATGTATTATCTATATTTACTTTTTTTTATATTTTACTGATCAGCATCTCTTTTTTCTTATATATGGGGATCCGGGAACGTGTCAATGATATTTGTTATGACGCCGCGGAAACGGTCAGCACAAAAGGCATCTTATCGGCCGAGGTATTTGCCTATATTGAAAGCGCGCTCTCCGGTTATGGGGAGTATGACCTGAGCTTCCTTTTGGAAAAAAATTTGGGGGAAGATACGTCAGCGTTTTACTACGGACAGGAACAGATCAAGGATGTTCCTTTAAACCGCGGCGACAGAGTCACGATTTCTGCTGTCGATACGAATCCGTCGTTATTTGAAAAGATAACCGGGAGGGAACTTCGAGTTTCGGCGGTAAAAATTGCAATTGTTAACTGAAAAAGGAGCAGGATGATGCAACAGCTGATTGGTTTTTTTGTTTCTGTGTTTTTATTTGCCGGTGTTTTTGTTTCCTCCGTCGTTTCTCTTGGAGAGCAGCAGAACTACAGAATTTTAAAACAGAATTTAAACCTGCTCGGGAGAGAAGTGATCAACCATATCGAAAAGGATCCGGAGTTGGGACTGCGCATCGATGAAGCTGCGTTTTTTCAGCAGATCAAGGCACGGAATCCTTCCGGGGAAATAGCAGGCTGTATTTTTTCTTATAAAAATAGCATTAATGTCTTGAAAACGGATGGGGGGAATTTAACCTGGCGAATCGGATCGAAGGATATGGACGAGCGGAATAAAATCAATACAATTAATAATATGATGTTATTCTTACTACAAGACGTTTCGAAACGACTGGAAATCAATATTGCATCGGAAGATACAAACGATTACTTAACGGAAGAATTGTTTAATAAGCTAGGCGAAAATACTGTTTTTATCGTTTGTACTCAGGACAATAAGGTTTTTTTATCTGGTTTTATTCTGGAATAACCTGATTATCCACAGCTCTTTGTGGATAACTAGGGAGACACTGTGGAGTATTTAAAGGTACTTATTCACATGTAGAATTGTAAAAACATGCTAAATATAAGTAAAAATAAAAAGTAATCCACAGAAAATCTGTGGATAAATGGGTCCGGCTTGTGGAAAAGCTATAAAAATCTTGTGGAATAGCTTGTAGATATTTCACATGATGTATAATAACTAAAAAAATGTAGTATGCTGCCGGCAAGCACAAAGAGATGAAAAACAGAATGCATATAGCGGATATTTTTCTTTTTGCTGATCCCGTACAACACTGCGCCTGTTGTATATGCAATACCGCCGGAATAAAGCAGTATCAGGTAACCAGGCGCAAAATATTGTATCATCGGACGCAGAACCGTTACGATACACCAGCCCATGGCGATATAGCAGATCATAGAGAACAGTTTGAATTTTTTTAAATTAATAGAATTCAAGATGACGCCGACCACAGCCGCGCCCCAAATCACGCCAAAAATTGTCCAGGCCAGCCCCGGACGATAGTTCCGCAACGCGCCGAGCATATACGGCGTATAGGTTCCTGCAATCAATAAAAAGATCGAGCAGTGGTCTATTATGCGGAAAACACGCTTTGCGGTACCACGCGGCAGTCCGTGATACAAGCTGGACATCGTGTATAAAATAATCAGAGAAGCACCGTAAATTGCACCGCTGACCACGCCCCAGGTGTTTTTATGTATGGCTGCCATTATCACACATAATACGAATGCAGCGATTGCCAGAGCGCCGCCGACGATATGCGAAACCATATTGAATATTTCTTCTCTTTTTGTATATTCAGGTAATTCGCTTTCCCTGATCGGTGTTTGTTTCATCCTTCTCTCCTGATCTGTGCTGATATAAGCGAATTAATTATACAACAGAATCGGCAGCCGGGCAAAATATTTTACTGTAAAGTTTTGGATTGTATGATATAATCCCGTGCGGAGGCGATTTTGTGGACTCATACAATACCGGAAATCTTGCGGGAATTAAAAATATCGATTGCTTTTTACTGGACATGGACGGAACGATATATTTAGGCGACACGATCATTGACGGTACGCTTGACTTTTTAAAAATACTAAAGAAACAAAATAAAAGAGTAATGTATATCACGAATAATTCTTCAAAGGCAACGATACAATATGTAGAGAAGCTCGCGCATCTGGGAATTCAGGCCGGAGAGGAGGATTTCTTTACGTCTGTAAATGCACTGATTTATCATTTAAATAAAAAGCATGCGGGTGCGTCGCTCTTTTTGCTTGGCACGCCCGTTTTGGAAGAATATTTATCGGAAAACGGGTTTACACTAATCAAGGAATATCATACCGAAGCGGATAGACGTCCGGATTTTGTTGTTTTAGCGTTCGATACGACGCTGACCTATGAAAAACTCCGTATCGCATGTGATTATATTACGGATGGCGTGGAATATTGGGCAACACATCCCGATCTTGTCTGTCCGGTGCGCCCGGGCCGCTCCGTTCCTGACGCCGGATCCTTTATGGAATGTATCCAAAGCGCAACCGGGAAACGGCCTTCTTTTATCGCAGGGAAACCGAATCCTTGTATGATTCAGGTAATTATCGAAAAATATGGTTATGATCCGCAGCGTGTTGCCGTAATCGGAGACCGTCTGAACACCGATATTTTATCTGCAGTAAATGCCGGCGTGCAATCGATTTGTGTTTTAACAGGCGAAGCGACAATGGAAGAGATCCGGAATACGCCGGAGAATCAGAAGCCGACCTATGTATTTCAAAGCATCAAAGATGTTTATCAAATACTAAAAAGCGAAGAAGGCGGCTGGAAATGACGCCCTGAGTTGTCATTTATTTGCAATAATGCTATACTTCACAGGTCGGTAAAAATATTTGAATGAGAAAGATTATCTCCAAGGGAGATATTGGAGTTGGTACAAATGAAGAATTATGAACAATATAAAAGACTGTTCCGCTTATTTCTCATAGCGGTGCTTTTTGCTGCGGAAATGTTCATGTATAAATATGTCTGGCTGGAATATTACAGCGAATTGATGGAGATTTCCTATGCCAGATTGGGACATTGGATGATGGTAGGCGTATACGGCGTCGTGCTGTGTGTTTTTACCGCAATATTCGGCGGCCTTAAGATCGGATATCTCCGTAATTTCAATATGATATATGCGCAATCTTTGATCAGTATCTGCGCAAACATTTTGATCTATCTGCAGATCGTATTACTGACAAAACATTTTTACACCGTTGTGCCGCTTCTTTTGATGACGCTGGCGGAAATCGTTGTAATTTCTTTCTGGAGTCCTCTTTCTTTATTTCTTTATAGAAAAATATATCCGCCGCGTCATGTGCTGCTGGTATACGGGGAACGCTGGTCGCATAGTTTAATGGATAAATTCAATACGCGCAGCGACTGCTTTTATGTTTCGGAACGGATCCACATATCGGAGGGCCTCGATAAAATATATGCGAAGACCCATGCGTATGAAGGCGTCATCATATGCGACGTACCTTCCGAAATCAGAAATAAGATTTTAAAATATTGTTACGACTGCTCTATCAGGACGTATACGACGCCTAAAGTTTCCGATATCATCGTGCGGAGTTCCGAAGATCTCCACCTTTTTGATACGCCGCTCCTCCTCTCCCGAAACAGCGGCCTGACAGTGGAGCAGCGTTTTGTAAAACGGTTTTTCGACATTTTGATCTCCCTGCTTTTTATTATAATATTGTCGCCTTTTATGGGAATCATTGCGATCGCAATTAAATTAGACGATAAAGGCCCCGTATTTTTCAGACAGGACCGCTGCACGAAAGACGGAAAGATTTTTTCGATTTTAAAATTCAGAAGTATGATCGTAGATGCGGAGAAGGAAGGCGCCGTAATACCTGCGGTAGACAACGATCCCAGGGTTACGCGGGTAGGCAAGGTGCTCCGGAAGATACGCATCGACGAACTGCCGCAGCTATTTAATATTTTAAAAGGTGACATGAGTATCGTGGGACCGCGGCCCGAGCGGGTTGAGCATGTCCAAAAATATACAGAGGAGATTCCGGAATTCAGATACCGTGAGAAAGTAAAAGCAGGATTGACTGGCTACGCGCAGGTTTACGGAAAATATAACACGACACCGTACGACAAGCTGAAACTCGATTTGATGTATATCCAGAATTACCGTATTTTACTCGATTTGGAAATACTCTGTAAAACGGTGAAAACTTTATTCGAGAAAGAAAGTACGGAGGGATTCGCGGAAAACGGGGAACCGAATTCCGGCTCCCGGGGAAAAAAGGATCGGGAAAATGAGGATGGAAACAGAGGCGCCTAATGGTGACAATACATCCGCCTTCTATCTGTACACTTATTTTAGGAGAGTATACATAAAAACGATTTTATCCGCCCATTTTTCATCTTGCTTTTTGTACGAATCGTTCGTGCGCATAAGGATTTAAAAGGTATCCGGGTCAAACGCAATGTTGATATTCTTTTTTATTGACATATTCCAATAACCGAGTATAATTCATATTGCTTCATTCTTTAGGGAGGTGTCGAATGGCAAGACCATGTAAATGCAGATGTATCTGTTCCATGCCGGAGTTTACGGAATTTGGCGCGCTGACCGGCGAGGGAAAGGAATGGGATCCCGATAAAATCGTTCGGCTTGGGATCGACGAATACGAGGTGCTTCGTCTGATCGATTATATGGGATTCTCACAGGAAAAGTGCGCGAAGCGGATGAATGTAGCGCGCACCACAATCGCCAGGATGTATGAAATCGCGAGAAAGAAAATTACGGAAATGCTGGTTCTGGGGAAAAAATTGGTAATTACAGGCGGAGAAATTACGATTTGTGAAAAAATCCGCCCGGAGTGCGTCAACGAACCGCACTGCTGTCATAGAAAAGAAAAATTTTAACAATGGAGGGTTTATCATGAAATTAGCAATTACATATGAAAACGGAGAGATTTTCGGTCATTTTGGGCATACGGAGCAATTTAAAATTTATGAAATTTCCGATGGCAAAGTAACGAAAATGGAAATTTTAGACGCGAATGGGCAGGGGCATGGTGCGCTGGCAGGGTTGCTGCAAAATAACGGTGTCGAGATGCTGATCTGCGGCGGAATCGGCGGCGGCGCGAAACATGCTTTGGCCGACGCGGGGATCCGTGTTTTCGCAGGCGTTTCCGGGAAGGCGGACGATGCGGCGGAAGCTTTTTTAAACGATACGCTTCTTTATTCGGAAAACGTAACGTGCGGCGGACAGGAAGGCGGGCACGGGCATTGCGGGAGCGGATCTTGCAAAACGCATTGATTAAGACGAGCAGAAAGGATATTTTTTATGAATATATTGATTATCGGCGGCGTTGCGGCCGGAACGAAAGCGGCGGCAAAATTGAAACGCATGGACAGAAGCGCAGCTGTAACCTTGATTACAAAAGACCGGGAAATTTCGTACGCCGGGTGCGGTCTGCCATATTACATCGGCGGACTTATTGCAGAAAAAGAAGACCTGATTGTAAATACGCCGCAAAAGTTTGAAGCGCTGACCGGCGTTCGCGTTTTGACCGCGAGACAGGCCGTTTCCGTAGACAGCGGAAAGAAGATGGTTACTGCCGAGAACCTGATTACAAACGAAACCGAATTTTATCCGTATGATAAACTCGTCGTTGCTACAGGCGCTTCCTCCATCGTCCCTCCCCTGAAAGGCGCTTCTCTGGAAGGGGTCTTCAAACTGCGCGTCCCGGAAGACGCGATTCAGGCGAGAACCTATATCCGGGAACGGAACATCAGAAAAGCTGTCGTTATCGGCGGCGGCTTTATTGGGCTGGAGGCTGCCGACAATCTGCGGGAACAGGGGATCGATGTAACCGTAATAGATTTCGCACCGCAGATCCTTCCGAACGTACTGGATCCTGAGATGGCCGGTTATGTGAAAAAACATCTTCAGAAAAACGGAATCCGGGTCATCGCCGGAACAAAAGCCGAAGAAATTCTTGGAGAAGATGCCGTTACTGCCGTGAAAACATCAGCGGGGACGCTTGCGGCGGGAATCGTGATCCTCTCCGTAGGGATCCGGCCCAATACGGAATTCCTGGAAGGAAGCGGAATCGAGCTGTATAAAGGAACAATTCTGACGAATCGATATCTCGAGACGAACATCAAAGATATTTACGCCGCCGGAGATTGCGCCATGGTTACGAACCGCATTACGGGCGCGGCTTTCTGGTCGCCGATGGGATCCAGCGCAAACCTGGAGGGAAGGACGCTCGCGCAGACGGTCACGGGAAGGCAGAAAACATACCCAGGGGTGCTGGGCACCGGCGCGGTAAAACTGCCGGGACTCAATTGCGGCAGGACGGGGCTGACGGAACGAGCGGCGATAGAG
>CABQCN010000029.1 GCA_902462635.1 uncultured Oscillospiraceae bacterium | reverse complement strand
AAAAGGTGAATAAAAACGGTATCCCGCCATGCGCCGTGACCGCATTCATATATCCGGTCGACAATTTCGTCGCCCCCGTCATATCGTCTACCGATGGCAGAAGGCCGACGACCGGTTTTCTGTTTCCCGATTGTAGTTCCATATCAGTCATGCATCCCGTTTTCGCGGAGGACTTTCAACACTTTATCGGGAACGTTCGTAATGATCCCCGTAACGCCGAGTTCCATCGCCCGTTTGATATCGTGATTGGAATCTACCGTCCAGACGTTGACTTCGATACCGTTTTTCCTGCACGCTTCCATGATTTTTTCGTTGAGCGCACCGATCTGCGGATGGATGATATCGGCGTCAAAACTTCTTACGAAAGCGATGGTTTCTTCGGGAGACATGCCGTTTCCGTATAAAAGCGCGGTTCTTACGTCCGGATAGACGCCTTTCAATTCTTTGAGCGCCGTATGGTCGAAACTGGAAATAATCGTGCGTTCCACGCAATGGTATTTCCCCAGCATGTCATATAAATACTGAAACGCATACTTTCTATCCTCATGCGGTGCGAAGGGCTTGAGTTCGATGTTGATGACGCGCATATCTTTGACGATTTCCAGAAATTCTTCGAGCGTGGTGATTTTCGTACCTTTGAACTTTGCGTTCGTGCGTACGCCGAAATCGTATCGCAGCAGTTCTTCATACGTCATTTCATTGACCTCGCCCTTGCCGTCGGACATGCGGGAAATATTGGAATCGTGGCTCAGTACGTAAACGCCATCTTTCGTAAGACGAATATCGTTTTCCACGCCGTCCGCGCCTAATTCGACAGCCAACCGGAAGGAAGGAGCCGTATTCTCCGGGGCATAAGCCGAAGCGCCTCTATGTGCCTGTACGTTTATTTTCATCAACTTGCATCTCCTCTGATTTTTTATTTTTTGTATTATAGCTTCATACATATTAATTGTCAATTTTGCGCAAAATAATTCTGCATTAAATTATGAAAGGATTTTACCGATATGGAAAAACAAAATAAAAATATATCTGTCAGTCATATCGTGGCGGCCGTGCTGATTTGTTTTACATTGATCGGCCTCGCGGTATACGGCGTTTATTATAATATCAAAGCGGAAAAGGCGGAGCGCGCGCTGGAAAACCAATACCACCGCACGCTTACGGACATGGCGGATTACGTCAGCTCTGCCGAGAATTATTTACTGAAAGCACTGTCCACCAGTACGCCCGGAACGATGTCTGCGATGCTGGAAGAAGCGTCGAAGTGCTCCGCGCAGGCGGAGTCCTGTCTGGCGGCGCTTCCGATCGACCAGCGCCTCCTGGAAAAAATCTCCGGGTATCTCGTGCAGCTCGGCGACGTCTCCAAAACCTGGAGCCGCAGAGCAGTGAACGGCGGCGCGTTGAGCGCAGACGAGTATAATACGCTCACGGACCTGTACGGTTATGCGCAGGATCTTTCGGGCGGCCTGTACACGCTTTCCGGCGATCTTTCGCAGAAATCGTATTCCTGGGGAAATATTTCATCCGACAGCAGCAAAATTCTCGACAACAGCTCGCTGCAGTCGAAATATTCCACGCTCAGCAAGCTCAGCGACCCCTTCTCCGAATATCCCACGCTGATTTATGATGGACCGTTCTCCGAGCATATGACGAATGTCGAGCCGAAAGGACTCAGCGGAAATGCGCTGAGCCGTGAGGAATGCCAGGCGAAGGCGGCGCAATTGTTCGCGCAAATCATAAATTGTCCGGCAGAAGAAGTCAAAATAGACCATTGCGGAGAGAATTCGTACAAAAACATCGAAACGTTCTGTTTCACGCTCAGCCGTGAAAATGTAAGCGCCCACATCGATATTGCGAAGAAAGGCGGTTCTCTCTATTCCATGATTCTGTCCCGGCCGGCCGGGGACGCCAATCTTTCGCCGGAACAGGGGATCGAAGCCGGCAAGAGCTTCCTGCAATCGATCGGGATGGACGCGATGTCCCCTTCTTATTATACGATTGAGAACAATTATATCACCGTAAATTATTCGTACGAGAAAGATCATATCCTGTATTATCCCGATATGGTAAAAGTAAAAATCGCCCTCGACAACGGTTCTCCCGTCGGCTTTGAAGGGCACGGCTATCTTGCGTACCATACCACCGAGGCCGGGCGCGTCAAACCGGCATCCATTTCCGCGGAAGACGCCAGGGCCGTACTCAGTTCGAATCTGACCGTGGAATCCATGCGCGAAGTCGTCGTTCCGAATGATTTCGGCGGCGAATACCACGCGTATGAATTTAAGTGCGCGGCGCTCGGCCATCCGGTTCTTGTGTATATTGATGCGGATACGGGTGCGGAAAGCGACGTGCTGCTGATTCTGGAAAGTGAAAACGGTATTTTAACCGTATAAAAAAAGCCACCGGCGATACCGGTGGCTTTACATATCCTATCGATCCACGTTTCATTTGACCAGACACGAAATCAGGTTCATCGCGTAAACCCGGATCAGCCAGTCGTTGGGATGGTTGACATGGTTGCCGCTCGTTGCCGAAAAGTCTTTCACTTTCAGGATATCGCTGTGAACGGCGAACATATCGACAAACGCTGTTCCTTCTCCCGCCAAAGGCGCCAGCGCAGCGGAGAATTGGCCCTGCGTACTTAAATAGCCGGACGCAGCGTTTGCGACCATAGGCGTTACGATGATAAATTCACAGTCTGGATTGGAGTTCCGGATCGTATCCATAATTTCCCGGATATTTGCCGCCACCATTTCGCCCGTTTTGCCGCCGTCATTCATCCCGAAGCCGATCACGACGAGATCGGGCGATTTTTCCGCCACGAGCGACGCCGCGTTCTGCGCGCCCCAAGCCGAATCCATGCCGCCCTTTGAAGGATTGCGTAAAACGATTTTACTTTCATATTTTTCCTGAAGCACCTTTTTCACAAGATTAAAAAAGTACTCCTGCATCGGCGCGCGCGAATAAAATTTGCTGGCGTCGCAGCCGACAAAGATACTGTCCCCGTAAAACGTTATTTTCAGGTCTTCTCCCGATTCCAGTTTGGCGCGCGTTTTCGGAAGGCGGTCTCCCTGATATTCGGTAACGCTCGCCTGCCAGTCTTCATATTGATATTCATACGTAACGGCGATTTGTTTTCCGTAATAAAATTCACTGACGCAAAACAGCGCTTCGCCCATCCGCGCCCGGCCCAGCGCGTCCCAGGGGTCAGCCTCGTTCCAGCCGCCGGCCGTGTCTCCCCATGCCGGAATTTTCGTTCCGTTTTCATCGATCCCGGCCAAGTCGTTTTCCGTAAAATACGGAATTTCAGAGCCTTCGAGCCAGGAAAGCGTGTTTGTGCCCGCCTCCCAGGTATAGTCTTTCCCTTCCGTATACGTTTTTTTCAAGGTCACATCGCGGACTTCAAGAATCTTCACCGGCGTAAGCAGCATTTTGCCCGTAATGTTCCCGTCGCCCCTGTCGATCATGGTAACGCATTCTTCATACATGATATTCGTACGCCAGAACGGCATTGCATTTTTATCGAGATCCGTTTCGTATTGCAGCAGTTCTCCGTAGGATTTCCGGTCGTCCCCCGGTTCGTCCCGGCCGTTCTCCCGGTTTTCTCCATCCTTGCAGCCTGCAAAAGTGAAAAGCAGCAGCGCGCACAACAACAGCGCGGCGCCTTGACAAATTTTTTTCTTACTATGCATTCGTTCATCACTGTCCAATCCGTCGATTTTCTTTTCATTTTCGCACAAATCAGAATAATGGTCAACAAAAAAATTTCCAAGGTAAGACAAAAAAGCGTCTCAACCGCGGTTGAGACGCTTTTGTATCATTCCGTTACACGTTCGTTGCTCAGACGTCCTTAATGGAAAGGTCGATTCTGCCTTGTTTATCAAGTCCGATGAATTTGACTTTCACTTCGTCGCCGACATGCACGACATCTTCTACGTTCTCCACGCGGTGTTTCGCCAGTTTGGAAATATGCACGAGGCCTTCCTTCCCCGGCAGGAATTCTACGAACGCGCCGAACTGCAGCGTTTTCGTAACCTTTCCTTCAAATACCGAGCCGACTTCGAGATCCCCTACGATCCCGCTGATGATCTTCATCGCTTTATCGGCATTCTCCGCTTCCACCGCTGCGATATAAATCGATCCATCGTCGTTGATGTCGATCTTGACGTCCGTTTCCTGGATAATACGGTTGATGACCTTTCCGCCTGTGCCGATGACTTCCCGGATCTTATCGGGGTCGATCTTCATCTGGAACATCTTCGGCGCATATTTGGAAACCGTTTCCCGCGGCTTGTCGATGCACGGTAAAATGATCTCATTGATAATCTGCATTCTGCCCTTGCGCGTCAGTTCGAACGCCTGGCGGATCACTTCATAGGAAAGCCCCGTCACTTTGATATCCACTTGGATGGCCGTGATGCCCTTCTCCGTGCCCGCGACTTTGAAATCCATGTCGCCGAAGAAATCTTCGATTCCCTGGATATCCATAAAAGTAATGAAATCGTCTTCATCTTCCGGATTGGTGACGAGTCCGGCGGAAATGCCCGCGACCGGGCGCTTGATCGGAACGCCTGCATCCATGAGCGCCAGCGTAGAACCGCAGACGCTTCCCTGCGAGGTGGAACCGTTCGACATCAGCACTTCGGATACGAGCCGGAGCGCATACGGAAACTCTTCTTCCGTGGGGATTACCGGTTCGAGCGCACGCTCTGCGAGCGCGCCGTGGCCGATTTCACGCCGTCCGGGGCCTCTCGAGGTTCTTGCTTCTCCCACACTGTAGGATGGAAAATTATAATGGTGCATATATCGTTTCGTTTCTTCATTGTCGATTCCGTCCAGCATCTGGATATCCGACATCGGTCCGAGCGTTGCGATCGTCAGAACCTGTGTCTGGCCTCTGCGGAACAGACCCGATCCGTGCGTTCTCGGCAAGAGACCGACTTCCGCGCTGAGCGGCCGGATTTCTTCCAGTCCTCTGCCGTCCACACGTTTGTGCTCTTTCAGCAAATAATTTCTGACGACGCTTTTCTCCAGCTTATACATCGCTTCGCCGATCTGCGTATCCAGCTCGGGATATTTTTCCGCCAGCGCTTCTTTCACTTTCAGTGTGAGCGCGTCGATATTATTGTCGCGAACGGTTTTGTCCGTCGCAAGAACGGCGCTGCGCATTTCTTCGAGCGCGATTTTTTCTACGTCTTCATATAAATCATGCGAGACGGCGCAGGATTTATACGCGAACTTCGGTTTGCCGATTTCGTCTACAATGCCGCTGATAAAATCGCAGATTTTCTGGATGGTGCCATGGCCTTTTATGATTGCGCGCAGCATAACGTCGTCAGGCACTTCTTTCGCGCCGGCTTCAATCATGGTGATCTTCTCTTTGGTGCCCGCAAGCGTTACATACATTTCGCTCTCCGCGCGCTGCGCTTCCGTCGGATTCACGACGACCTCTCCCCCGACCAGTCCCAGCGCCACGCCGCCGATCGGTCCGCCGAACGGAATATCCGAGATGCAAAGCGCAACGGATGTGCCGATCATTGCGGCAATTTCCGGCGAATTATCCTGATCCACGGAAAGCACGGTATTGATAACGACGACATCGTTTCTGAGGTCTTTGGGGAACAGCGGGCGAATCGGCCGGTCGATGACGCGCGACGTCAGAACCGCCTTTTCAGAAGGCTTCCCTTCTCTTTTGATGAATCCTCCGGGAATTTTCCCTACGGAATACAGTTTTTCTTCGTAATCTACGCTGAGCGGGAAGAAGTCGATCCCGTCTCTGGGTTCTTTCGACGCCGTCGCGGTCGAAATAACGACCGTGTCGCCGTAGCGTACGAGTACCGCGCCGTTTGCAAGAAGGGCCATTTTCCCCGTCTCGATGGTAAGCGGCCTGCCTGCCAGTAACATGGAATAAGTTTTAAACATAGTTTCTCCTTTCAATCTGCGGGACAGGCGGTAGCATGTAGATTCTGCGTTAATCTAAAATTTTGCGTTAACGTACAATCTACGCTCTACTGCGCTGTCCTGGCAAAATCGATAAATTTTGTAAAAAGGCGGAATCCTTGCTGCCGCAAGGCTCCGCCTAAATCCCTTTGATTATTTCCTGAGTCCGAGCTTTTCGATCAGGGTCCGATATCTTTCGACGTCGATTTTGATCAGATAGTTCAACAAGCCCCTTCTCTGTCCTACCATCATCAGAAGTCCCCTTCTCGAGTGATGATCTTTCTTATGTGTCTTCAGGTGTTCGTTCAGGTGGTTGATCCGCTCTGTGAGCAGCGCTACCTGTACTTCCGGGGATCCCGTATCGCCTTCATGAATCCCGTACGTTGTAATGATTTCTTGTTTTCTTTCTTTTGTCATAATGCGTTCTCCTTTATTTCTGAAATCGCCGTAATCATGGGAGCGGTTGGAGTTTCCTGCTGCCGCGAAAACGGTATCGCTAGTTATAATAGCACGATCGGGACCGCTTGTCAAATGGCCCGAACGGATTTTCCTCCTTTGCGCACCGGGCTGCAGGGCCGGCTCGTCAAGAGAATCATACACGCCTCTTTGCGAGGCTTCGTTTTCATACTCCGTTCTTACATAACAGGTTCTGCTACAATCCAGTATTCTTAATATCGGTTGTCGAAAATACGCGTGGATTTCTTTTCGCTGCGCGGAAGTTCCCCGACTTCCACAAGCATCACATTGACGAGGATTCCGATTTTCGCTTTAAATGCGGCGCGGATCGCTTCTTCGAGCCGCCCTTTGTCGGCATGTGCCTCTGCTTCCACGAATAAGGTACACAGATCTTTGCCATTCAAGTGATCGATCATAAATTGATATTCACTCGACGCGCCTTCCACATCGCGCAGCATCTCGTCGATCTGGCTCGGGAAAATATTGACGCCTTTTACTTTGACCATATCGTCCGTTCTGCCCAGGATCGTATCGATTCTGGGATATTTGCTGCCGCAGGGACAATCCCCGGTGCGGAACCGTGTCAGATCATGCGTCCGGTAGCGGATCAGCGGCGCGCCCTCTTTGCGCAGCGTTGTGATGACAAGTTCCCCGATATCGCCATCCGGAACATTTTTACCCGTTTTGGGATCGACGATTTCAAAATAGAAGTAGTCGTCCCAGTAATGCATACCGCAGTCGTGGTCGCAGCTGATGCCGATACCGGGACCGTAAACCTCCGTAAGACCATAAATGTCATACAATTTCACCCCGAGTTCCTCGGCGATCCTGCGGCGCATTTTCTCGCCCCAGCGTTCGGAACCGATCAATGCCTTCCGCAGGCAGATTTTGTCTCCGATGCCGCGCCGCGCGATTTCCTCGGCAAGCAGCAGCGCGTAAGAGGAAGTAGCGCAAAGCACGGTGGATTTCAGGTCGGTCATCATTTTCAATTGTTTTTCCGTATTGCCCGGCCCCATTGGGATCGCCATAGCGCCCAGCAGCTCCGCTCCCGCCTGAAATCCAATCCCGGCCGTCCACAATCCGTAGCCCGGCGTGATATGAATGCGGTCCGCAGGCGTCACGCCGGTCATCTCATAACAGCGTTTGAACATCAGCGCCCAATCCTCCACATCGCGTTTGGTGTAAGGAATGATGACGGGCACGCCGGTCGTGCCGGAAGAAGAATGGATGCGTACGATTTGCTCGTCGGGCACCGCCTGAAGCCCGAGCGGATACGCTTCCCGGAGATCCCCTTTCCAGGTAAAAGGCAGTTTGATAAAATCTTCCGGTGTGCGGATGCTTTCCACATCGAACGCTTTCAGTTTTTCCTGATAAAACCCCTTTTGCGCGGTAAGCTGCCGGAGCTGTGTTTTGATCGCTTTGAATTGGGTATCGTTCATTTTCATACGGGCACCTCTGCTGATTCTATGCGTTTAACGCTTCTATATTTATAGTATGGAATTTTTCAGGAAGTTTGCTTATAATGGTTTCTTCGAGTTCCCGGCGGGAAAACGGAAGTTTCCCCGCGCGCAGCGCGGCGCCAAGAAGCACCGTATTCAATATTTTATAGGATCCCAATCTGCGGCAAACTTCGTCCGCGTCTACCAAAACCGCGCCTGCCACATGTGTTTGAAGATAGTCTGCGTATTGCTCCGGCGCAGCGCCGCCGCCTTTGAGCGCCGCCGTAACCGGCTGAATAAATCGGCAAGCGGCGATTACCGCGCCGTTTTTCTTTAAATAAGGAAGGCAGCGGACCGTTTCCGCCGGTTCGAAGCCGATGATCAGATCGGCGCCATGCCGCGGGATCAGCGGAGAATGGATCTCCTCCCCGATACGGACATGACTGACGACACAGCCGCCGCGCTGCGCCATGCCGATCGTTTCCGCCGTCCGCACCTCTTTCCCCTGCCGCATTGCTGTCGCCGCGATCAGCTTCGAAGCCAGAACGGTTCCCTGTCCGCCGACGCCGCACAGTAAAATATTTGCTGTCATCGTACGGCACCTCCTGTCGTGATCGCGCTTACCGGACAGATTTCCGTACAGAACCCGCAGCCCGTACAAAGGGACGCGTCGATCTTAACGGTATTGTCTTCCGCCGTTACGGCAGGGCAGCCGATTTCGGTGATACACCTTTTACATTTGATGCACACATCTTCCCGAATCCGCGCCGGCGCAGCCGGTTTGATTTTTGCGATACAGGGCGAACGGAAGAGAACAGCGCGGACGCCGGACGCCACAATGGCTTCTTTGACGGCGCCTACCGCTTCCCCAAGCCGCAGCGGATCGGCGGTTTTGAGGTACTGCACGCCGGCAGCCGCCAGAAGTTTCTCGATGCTGATCTTTTCACTGATTTCCCCCATCATCGTGACGCCGGTTCCCGGATGCGGCTGGTGTCCCGTCATCGCGGTGGTAGCGTTATCCAGGATAATCAAAATGATGTCCGTTTGATTATACAGCGCATTGACGACACCTGTGATTCCTGACGCGAAGAAGGTCGAGTCCCCAATGAATGCAAAATGCAGCACATCCGGCTGCGCGATCTGCAGTCCCTGGGCCATCGTAACGCCTGCTCCCATACAAAGGCAAGTATCCACCATATCCAGCGGCTGTGCGTTTCCAAGCGTATAGCAGCCGATGTCGCCGCTGTATACGGCCTTCCGCTTCAACTCTCCGACGGCTTTCTT
>CABQCN010000028.1 GCA_902462635.1 uncultured Oscillospiraceae bacterium | reverse complement strand
TATTCCCGGTACCCTTTGCCGCATACCGTTCCGGCCGGATCCGTAACAATCGTTTTCGTGCCCGTCGTGCCGACGTCCGCTCCGATAAAATACATGGCATCCCCCGCGTTATATTTCAAAAACATTCATGCCCAGGAGCTTCCCAAAATACAGGATCTGTTCCGGCAGTACATCATAAACGAGCATACTGTGGTGCGTCGCCCCGCGCTCGCTCAGCTGCCGGAGAAAATCGCTTACCGGAATCCGCGGTTTCATCCAGCCGCGGATCGCGGAATTGAACTTTTCGCCGCCGCAGATCTTCTGCATTTCGACTGCCGAAGCGGCAAGGCAATAACCGGTTTCGTCCCGGTAAATATTCAGGTATACCGCTTGCCCGGGCCGGTAGCAGGCATAGCCGGCCATCGGCATAACGGAATCGGTATAATTGGATTTTCGCATCCGGATTTCCGGTTTTCCGTCTGCAACCCGGTAATTCATCTCCCCCATATGGCTGATAAAAATCCGGTTGTCTTTCCAGTCCGGACAGAAAATCTCAACAAAGGAAGCCGTTCCGAACGCACGGATCAATGCGCCGGCAAATACGGCGTCCATCGCGTCGCCTTCTCCCGCATAGCCGATACCGCGCGCCATCGCTTTGCAGGTTTCCAGAAACGGCATCGTATCAAGACCGTACGCGGGACAGGCTTTCAGAAAATTTACGGAAAATGCATCGAGTTTTTCTTTTTCGATCCATTTGCGGATTGCAAGGCAGGCCCTCGTGTTTGCTTTATAAATTTCTTTGTCGACCGGTTCCGGGAAATCGAAAGATTCGTGATCCGCCTGAATTTCCGCTTCGATCTCTTCTTCGGAGACGGCTTGCGTGAAGCCGCGGATTTCGTCGTACGCAGCTTCGATCATTTCCACGCCGAAGCGTTCCCGAAGTTCTTCCGGCGTAGTCTGGAAATCGCCCATTCCTTGAAAACAACCGCCGAATACGCCCACTCTGGAGCCGCGTACGGCGCCGGCGGCGGCCGCTGCGCGTACGAACTTCGCGGTATCGGCGATGACGCCGGAATGCGCCCAATGCCCCGCGGCAACCGCGTACGTTTTACCCCCGCGCTTCAGGAGATTGCAAAAGTCCATCACGCCGTGAATTCCGTGGTTATAATCGATTTCGTCCGGATCCTGCTCCGGCCCGAACGCATACGTCATCGTCGTGTCCAGCACCACGACAGGAAGCTTTGTATGCAGCACTGCCTGCGCGGACTCGAGGGACGGCGAATAGGCCATATGGAGCGTTACGATACAAGCCGCGTGTTTTTCCTCATATTCTTTCACCGCGGCTTCAAACTCTGCGGCGACGCGGCAAAAAGGCGTACGGATTACGTCGAATCCCTGCTCTTCTAATTTCGCCGCCAGTTTTTCGTAAAATTCTTCCAGACGGGGACGCAGGGACGGACAAGTATCGTCATATAATTTAATATATAACGGAAGGAAACCGATTTTTATTTTCTGCATGACAGGTGCCTCCTTTTATGATTTATGAAATACCGAATAAGCGTTCTGCATTTCCGCACAAAATATCGCGGACCTCTTCGGCAGAAAGCCGCAGCGTCTGCGCAGCTCTTTGAAATGCAAGCAATTCCTCATATAAAAAGTTTGTGAGATTCTTCTCGTCCGTTTCTTTCATGTGCGGATCGCCGGAAACGTCTCCGTATAAACCGCGCGGCACATGGTTGTAATAAACACCGTTTTCCGTCGTCCGGTACATCCGCATCTTTACGATCGGAAGATCGGAACCAAACAGAAGGCGTTTCGGCCCTACCGCTTCGATACACGCAATCATCGCGCGGTCCAACGTGTTGGCCGTAAAATCGAACATCATATTTTTCGTTTTTTTGAGCGTTTCGAACGCATCGCCGAGATCTTCCGGCGCATAAGCGCGCCCGATGTGCGCGATGATGATCTTGGCATGCGGATATTTTTCTTCGATTTCCATCATCTGCGCAAGATTCAGCGGATCCCGCAGGCGCGCCGGGCGCGGAATATGCAGCATGACGATCCAGCCGTGGCGGTCCGCCAGCCTGAGGTGTTCCGGCGTCAGAAAATCGAAAATGCGGACTTCGTTCCCCGGTATGTAAGCAGGCGAGTTATTCAGATATGGCTTGAGTCCGGCAAAACCGCCCTCTGTCACTTCCCGTTCCAAAAATTCTGCAGACATCGCGTAATCGGTGCAATAAAGTGCGGGAAGTCCGTATTTTTCGGCGCATTCACGCGTATATCGGTTTGTTTTGTTCAGATCCGCTTCCGGCTGGCCCAGGAGGACAGGGGTAACCTGCTTCCCGGGAAACAAATCGCGGTAGGTCTGCAGAAGATCTTCTGCGGTGCAATCTTTCGCAACCATCCGCGTCCATGAAACGCAGCCTTTTGCAGGCGTTTCTCCGCCGAATTCCTTTTTCCAGATATGCGTATGGCAGTCCGCCATACGCTCCGGAAGGAAATCCCGGAGCCGTTCTTCATAAACGGTTTTGTCGTATTCTGACATCTGATATCCGAACATATTATTCTCCTATGATCATTACCTGCACGGTCCGTTCCCTTGCCCTTGTCTGATCGAAATCAATGAAATGGACGCGGCCGAATTCTCCGAGATCCGGCGCGCCATCTGCCAATACGATCGTCTCGCTTCTCCCGATAATGGAAGAGCGCAGATGTGCGTCCGTATTGTGACAGCCTCTGGCATCTTCTCCATACTCTTCTGCAAAAGCCAGCGCTTTCGGGCCGGGATGCAGGTACGTATTCTCATGCCTGCAGACCGGTATGAGATCGTCCAGAATATCAACGAGATCCTGCTGCAGCGTCTCCAGGCCGGTAATCGACCGGTCGAACGCGCATTCCTGCGTGATGACGCAGCACGTCGTATGGTGGGAATATATCACTGCGATTCCATCTTTGATCCCGGATCGTTTTACGATTTCCCGCGTCGTTTCCGTAACGTCGTGGAACGTGCACGTTTTATCATTCGACTGTACCTTGAATGCTTCTCTATATACCATGCGATTGCCTCCTTCCGCGAAGGTCGTCCGCCGCAGTCCGGACCGCGCCGATCATTTCGTCGATCATGGCGATCGGATCCGCTGCGTTCATAATGCCGGAAGCGGCGCCGGCCGCTTCCGAGCCGGCCATGATAAAATCATATACCTGCTTGCCGCTTGTAATACCTGCGGCCTGCTCGACCAGAATTTCCGGATCGATTTCCTTGATCGCGCGAATCGCTTCTCTGACGTACCCCATATCGCTGACACCGCCGCCCGTTCCGCCGATCAGTTCCGTCGGCTCGGGATTGATGATATCCGGATGGAGATGGGCGATGGCTTTTGCCTCTGCTATCGTATCGGCGCATGCGAACACCAGAAAATCGATTTCCCGCGCGCGTTCAATGGTCGCTTTGATCGCCGGAAGCGTCATCGGTTTTTCGCAATGGTTGACGACGACGCCTTTTGCGCCGGCAGCTTTCAAAGCCTCCGGTAAAATATCCGCCATTCCCCTTCCGGGGCGCAGCGTATCCATATAGGGAGCCAGAAGGATCAGGCGCTTTGTATTTTCCGCAACCCTTCTGATCTCGACGGCCGGCGTGATGAAAAGTACGTCGATATCGTATTTTTCCGCGGCGGCATCTGCGGCCTTGGCATAGTCCAGAACCGTATCCCCATAGATATAATTTTTCGTGCCGATTTCGAAATACGGCGTCCTGATTTTTTGTTTCATGCGCGGTTATCTTTTCTGCTGCAGGTCAAACTGCGGCAGATAGGCTTTCTCTTCTTCCGTATATTTACGCAGCGTATTGACGACTTCCCCGTTGTTCCATTTCCGGTCTTCCACCTCTTCCGTCGTTCCCATGATGGTGACGTTCAGCTGTCTGCGGCGTGCCCGTACGTGATCCCAGTCAACGAAATAAACGTGCGCAAATTCTCCGCCGTCGAGTTCGCCATCTTTGATCGTCATCACTTCGCTGCGGCCGAAAAATACGCTTCTCAGATGCCCGTCGGTATTCATGCTCGTGAAATCGCCGGGTTCGTCGACATAACGCCCGTATTGCGCATGGATCGGTCCGGGATGGCGATATTGGTGTTCCTCGGCGAAATCGGGGATCATTTTACGCATAATATCGAGTAAATCGTGCTGGAGATATTCAATATCGAAAGAATCGATATCATGAGAGCATTCCTGAATCATCACGCAGCAGGTCGTATGGTGGGACGCCAGGGCGCAAGTGCCGTTTTTCACGCCGGAAGCTTTGACGATTTCAAGAACCTCCTTTGTGACATCGTGAAAAGTGGGGATCCAGCCTCTCGACTGAAGCTCGATTTCTTTCTGATAAACTTTAAATTCCATAAAAAGTCCTCCCATATGAGATTGTATTTCACAGGAACGCACATCCGTCCCGCGCTGTTTTCAGAATATCACGTTTTGCCGGTATAGTCAATGATATTTTCCTATTTTCCTAATATTATATTGTTTATTGCATTATTCTGGGATATGCGATATAATTAAGCTTGTAAAAGTAAATAATATTTACGTTTGTTATAATCCATAAGATCGGAGCTGAAATGAATGAAACAAGAATCCTGGAGACAAGCAAAAGAAGCATTTCGCATCGAAAGCGAATGCATTTTACAATATCCGGAATATCTCGATGAAAAATCGTTTTCTGATGCCATCCGCCTGCTTGCGCGGGCGGAGCGGATCGGCACCTGCGGCTGCGGCCATTCCGGAATTGCCTGTATGCATTTTTCCCATTTGCTGTGCTGCATCGAACGTCCCTCCCGCTTTATTTCCCCTGCCGAAGCGCCGCACGGTGCGACCGGATTTCTGCAGGATGGAGACGTAATGCTATTTGCCTCGCGGGGCGGCAAGACTTCCGAGCTTCTTCCGATTCTGGAAATCTGCAGGAAGAAAGGCGTTCATGTCATTACGGTTACGGAGAACACGGACTCTCCCCTTGCGCGTGGGGCGGAAGTCGTTCTAAGGCAATACGTAAACCGGGAGACAGATAAATACAACGCCCAGGGCACGACTTCCACGACTTCTTTATGCGTACTGTTCCATGCGCTGCAAGCGGCGCTGATCGAGGAGACGGACTACCGGAACGAACAGTTCGCGCTGATCCATCCGGGCGGCGCCGTGGGAGAACGCCTGAACCGGAATAACTCTTTAACCGGAGAAACGCTATGATGAAACAGAAATTGAAAATCGATACGCGCAGGAACAAAATTATCGAAATTCTGAACCGGGATGGGCAGGTAAAAGTCTCGAAACTCAGCGACGAACTGAAAGCGACGGCGGTCACGATCCGCAGCGATCTGGATGCGCTGGAACGGGACGGCTATCTGGAACGGATCCAGGGCGGGGCCGTTCAGACCGCCGTCAATTATTATAACCGGGAATTCATCCAAAGAAAGCGGTTGAACGCAAACATCAAAAAACGGATTGCCGCGGCGGCGGCCGATTTGATTCACGATGGCGATACGATATTGATCAATTCCGGCACCACCGTGTATTTTACTGCTGTAGAACTGAAGCGCCGAAAGAATTTAAGGATCGTTACGAATTCCCTGACCGCGGCGATCGAACTGGGATCCGTCCCTTCGTTTCACGTGATCCTGCTCGGCGGCGAGATCAATTCCCGAGATTCCTTTACGTATGGAAACGACGTGCTCGAACAGCTGAAGCGCTACCGGGCAAATTATGCGATTTTATCGATCGACGGCGTATGCGCCGATACGGGAATCAGCACGCTGCACGCGGAGGAAGTCATGGTAGAGCGGATGATGATGGAACGCGCGAACGAAACGATCATTATCGCGGACAGCAATAAGCTGGAGAAAGAAGGCTTCCTGTATGTCTGCGATACGGAAGCGATCGGCAAGCTCGTAACCGACCGGTCCGCCGACCCGGCCGTCCTCAAAAAGCTAAAGCAGAAAAATATAAAAGTAATTTTAGGATAATCCAATTACCAACCTTCCGGAATCAAATCGGCGATATTGCATTTGGAATAAATACTGTAAATTTCTTTTGTTTCACCTGTAAAAATCCCGCTGATCCGTTTTCCCGTGCCATCGTAAGACGTCAATTGGATCAGGTTCCCGTTCCGGTCATATTCCGCGCTCCCCTGCAATACGGCCGTCTCGCCTCCCCGGTCGCCTGCGGTCCGGTTCTGATAGCGAAAGAGCACACGTTTCTCTTCGTCATATTTGGTCCAGTCGGTAAGGACGCCGTTTTGATCATATTGATATTCTGTTCTGGATATCCTGTTTTGATTCCCGTCGAATTCTCTGATTTCCACGATTTTGCCATCCGCATGGTAAGTGAAATCCCGTACCGATAAAACCGCGCCGGTTTCTCCGTACGTCGTTTCTTTTCTTTTATCGCCGGATTTGTCATAGATGCTTTCCGTATTCCCGAACCGGTATACGGTATCCGTTAAATTTCCGGTTTCGTCATAGTCATATTGCACCGAAATTGCGTCCGGCCGCTCTGTAAATTCCAGAATTTTACGGGAAAGTACGCCCTTATCGGTATAAAAATAAGTTATTTTGATCTTGTCTTCCGGAGTGGCTCCGGAAATATATTGCGTCATACGTCCTTCCGCGTCGAAGCAGTATTCTTCCTGCTTCCGATTGACGATGCGGGAAACGTTGCCGGCATCGTCGTATTCGTACGTATAATAAAATGCATAACTGTAATCGCCGCAGCATTCCGACTGATAATGGTATTCCGCGGTTTTCCGGTTCAGCGCGTCATATTCACAGAAATAATAATTATCCGAAAGATTCTCCTCGTCATAATACGTTCGTTTTGTCAGGTTTCCGTTGCCATCGTATTCATCTTCATACCGCACGCCTAGTTTCCATTCGTACGTAACTTCTTGAATGGTGTACCATCCATCGCTGTTTTTTTGATACCGGTAAGCCGGCAGCGTTTTGTTTTCTTTGTCAAAATAAAAGGTATAATTTGTCTCCGCGCTGCCGATTTTCAGAGAATACTTCTTATAATAATCTGTTTCCGTGACGCTTTCCTGCCGGATCCATTGTCCCGTTTCATCGTAAACATAGTCGGAAGATATGATCTCACCCGTTTTTTTACGAAACACGCTTCTTACGGTATTTCCGTTGACATCATATTCTTCTGTCCGGATGTTTTCCACGTTTTTGCCGGAAATGTCGTAATAATTTTGCGTCATTTTGGTCATGCGGCCGCTTTCGTCATATTCATAATGAATTTCATAGGTAAGTTTTCCGGATCTGTTCCTGACATCATAAAATTTTTCTTCCGTGATTCTGCCGCTTTTATCGTAGCGATATTCCGTAACCGAACCATCTTTGTGCGTTTCGGTCTGCCTGCGCGGCGTTCCGTCCGCCTCGTACTCGAAAACACTGTTTTCGAGGTTTCCGAAGGTCCGGCCGGCGGAAAGCAGATTTCCTGCCGTGTCATATTGAAACGTTTCTTCTGTGGCGGGACCGAACCCGAAATGATAAACATTTGCGATATTCCCGGATTTGTCGAATTCCCAAATCCGGATTCTGTCCGAAAAACGTCCGAGCGCCGCTTTGTGTTCCGACTTGCGGATCAGTCTTCCATCCGCATCAAATTCCAGGACCAAAACGGTATTCCCTTCTGAATCTTTTGCCGTAACGGCCGTATCGGTGTAGGTGTAATACAATCTTTTACCGTTGTCATATTCCAATCCCGTCAATACGGCAAATTCCTGTAATACGGTGTTGGGCGGCGGATTCGGCGCGGCTGTCGGCGGCGGAAGCGTAGAAACGGCTGTCTTCACGGGCGCATATGAAGTGGGCGGCGCCGTTATCGTTGCGGGCGCGGCTGTCGGAATACCGGTGGCGGAAATGACGGATTCCCGTTCGCTTTTTTGGGGGAAATTGAGCAGAATCAATAGAAGGGCGAGCGCGAGCACAGCGACGGAAGCCGCGGCGGCGATCCAAATCTTTTTCTTTGATCTTACCGGCAATAAAACGTCCTGTTCCGCCTGCAGAAAAATGTCGGGAAGTAAATTTATGGCATTTATGGGGCCATCGTTCCGCTCCGAATCCTGCAGGAACTCCTTTGCCTTTTCGCAAAACGCGCCGTTTGCGGCAGATAATTTCAGGCGAACTTCTTCTTCCGGCACCGAAAGCGTGTCGGAAATTTCGCAGATAGATAAATGCGCGTAATAAAATGCCAAAAAAGGAACCCGGCAGCAGCCGGGAAGCTGCAAAATGCACTGCATCAGATTTCTCAGAAGCTCCGGGCCGGGAATTTCTTCGGCTGCAGATTCGGAAGGAACGGCGTCCGCCGGGGACGTTTTCCCGTAAAATTGTTCCGGGAGAGGTTCCTTCCCCGGCGCGGCGCACCGGCGTAATACGTTCCGATAAAAAGATTTCAAATCAACCGGCTCCGGCGATGCGTTCCGGAGACCGGCGGAAATTTCCTCCAGAACGTGACCCGCAGCTTTTTTGTCGTTTAATAACGCAGCGGTGAAAAAGTATATCTTTGAAAATTCATTTTGTTTTGTCGCAGTCTGTTTCATGTGGTTTCTCCTAACGCCTCATGGGATCAAATCGGAAGGGCGGCACAGCGTATAGAGCAGATAAGCGGGATCTTTTTCATCGATCCATTGGAATTCCATTTTAAACTGCGTTCCGCCGCTATCCGTGCCGTTCCATTTTACCAAACAGCCGTTCTGATCGAATGTCATTCCGGCGACAGATTCGTTCATACCGTCTTGATTCTCTTTTTGGACCGTTTTGGAAGTGATCACACCGTTCCCGTCGTAGGTAACCTTGGTGGTGCTGATTTTATTGAATTCCGCATCATATTCTATCACGGTCTGCGCCAGAAGTCCTCCTTCGGCATTGCTTTCCGTCTGTTCCGTCAGATATCCATCTGCGTTATATTCATAGATCGTGGATGTTTTTATCGAACCATCAAAATGACACAGTTCATCCTTGACTTTTCTGCCGGAAGCGTCAAAATATAAAATATGGTCGTTGAACCAGCACGCTTGGAGCGTCTGCTTCCCGGTTTCGTCATATTGGTAAGAAAGGACGCCGCTGATGCTGCTTTCCTGGAAATATACTGTTTTCCGAGCCAAGGATCCCTCTTTGTTATATTCAAAATCAATTTTTAAAGTTTCGCCGGAGACGTACCGTACCATTTTACCGTCCTGATAGATATA
>CABQCN010000027.1 GCA_902462635.1 uncultured Oscillospiraceae bacterium | reverse complement strand
CTTCTCCCGCTTTCACCATAAACATGATTTTACGCGGCTTTTTCAGCAAGGAAACGAGTTCTTCCGGAGAATACGCGCCGAGGATATTCTTTCCTGCCGCGCGCCCCGCCGTAAATTTCCGCACCTTTTCCGCAGTGCGGTTATAGACGGCAACGGTAAACCCCTTGCTTTCCATATTCATGACAAGATTCTCGCCCATTACGGCAAGGCCGATTAATCCGATGTCCGCTTGCATTATACTAATCCCCCATGTGGTCCGTTAAATTCTTTCGCCGCAGTTGCGCCTGTAGATCAAGTTCATGATCCGCTGCGCAGGATTGACGAGAACGCCGAGCGATTCGTCATAATTGAGCGCGTCAATGAGCTTTGCAATATATTTGGACATGTCCACTTCCACGAACCAAGGCGCTTCCGCAAGTTCCGGCCGCCTGTAGGTAAGGTTTGTGGCAAATATTTTATCAATAATCCCCTGTTCGTAACATTTCTGGAACTCGCCGATACCATCGGTAAACAACGCATATGTAACCGCCGCAAAGATCCGGCGCGCCTTCCGGCGTTTCAGCTCCGTGGCGATATCGAGCATCGAATCCCCGGAAGAAAGCATATCGTCGAGCACCAGAATATCTTTTCCTTCTACATCGTCGCCGATGAATTCGTGCGCCACGATCGGATTACGGCCGTTCACGATCGTGCTATAGTCGCGGCGTTTCAGAAAAATACCGAGATTGATGCCAAACAGCGTCGAATAATAAAGATTGCGGTGAATGCCGCCTTCGTCAGGACTCACCATCATCATATGATCCTTATCGATCTCAAGATCCGGGATTTCATGGAGCATCGCTTTAATGAATTGGTAGTAAGCATGTACATCTTCAAAGCCGATCTGCGGAATTGCGTTTGCAACACGCGCGTCGTGCGCATCAAAGGTAATAATATTCTGGACGCCGAGCGCCGCGAGTTCATGGAGCGCCGCCGCGCAATCCAGCGATTCCCTTACGGATCGTTTATGCTGTCTGCCGCCATATAAAAACGGCATGATCACATTGATGCGTTTCGCCTTTCCGGCGATTGCCGAAATTACCCGCTTGAGGTCCGCATAATGGTCGTCCGGCGACATATGGTTTTCCACGCCCATAAAGTTATACTTGCAGCTGTAATTTCCGACATCTACTAAAATATATAAGTCTTTTCCCCGTACCGATTCGTCGATGATCGCCTTGGACTCCCCGTTGCTGAACCGCGGGCATCTTGATTTGATCAAAAAAGAAGTGGGCGCCTCCGCCCCCCGCATTTCCTGTTGACGTTCTGAAATCAGCCACCTGTCAACATGCTCTCCCAATTCCCTGCAGCTGTCCATTGCTATGATCCCAAGCGATCCGACCGGGAACGAAAGCGTAGAAAACGGTGCTCTTTCCGGACTCATAATATAGTTTACCTCCGATATGATGTATTTTTCATTTTTAGTTTATCACATCATGCCAGTTTCGTAAACCCTCCGGGCGGCAATATTTCGCCGATCCCAGGCGCGCCTGGGAAGCGCGGCGCCGTCTCCGACTTTTCGCACATCCGTAAAATTTTGTCGCGCGTGCTCCGTGCGATCCCGACGTCTTCGCTGCTGATCAGCCCGCGCAAAAAGGCCTCCTGCAACTCGTCTTCATCCAGCACCCGGCAGGTCCCGCCGGGTTCGATGATAACGTCGATGAGGAGGTCAATAAACACATATTTATTCTGTTCTTTCTCATATTCCGTTTTGATTACGTCGCAATACCAGTATTTGAATTTTCCGCCGCGGTCGAAGAACGCGCTGATCTTATAATGCTCCGGAATGTATATATAGGAAAATCCCCATCCGATATCATTCCGCGCTTTGATCGGAAGCCAGCGCGTCACAATCAGATTTCCGTCGTCATACAGCACTTCGTCTCCTGATATGTCTACTTCCTCGTCGGGAATAAACCGTTTTCTGATAAACGTATACTCCATATCACGTCACCTGACAATTCTTATATTAGTGATAATATATTATAAATATATGACTTTGTCAAACAAAATGCTTCCGATGTCCCGGCGCGGGAAATTTTACAGGGAGGAGGCGTCAAGCTGGGCGAATTCCCGGAAAAACCCCCGCAGAATCCCCGTTATGACCTCTACGCCGCCCACAGTATTGGATTCCACGTTGAGCGGCATGAGCGGATCGTGCAGAGAGAGACGCAGCAGGAACCATCCATCGCCGGATTCTTTGCCGCAGGTCACCCGAATTCCTTCATAATTATTCGGTTCCACGCTCCACCCCTGCTGTTTTTGGGAAAAGTCGCCGAGTTTTTCAATCACGCTGTTTCCGTATGTTTTAAAATCCGCGCAGGAAATTCCCATACGAAATTCCTTTGCTTCCGCCGGCTCTTCCAGTTTCTCAATCAGGGAATCTATGGTTCTGCCCTCCTTCTTGAGCTGCGCCATTTTAATCAGTATTTTTGCAATCAGGTACGCCCCGTCATCCAGAAAATAATTTTCTTTCAGCGCGCCGTGGCCGGACGTTTCGATCGCAACAGGCGTGAACGTCCCCTCGCGGTTCAGCCGGATTGCTTCATTAATCACGTTTTTGTAGCCTCTTTTAAATCTGTAATGCACGCCGCCGGGCTGCGTCTCGATAAATTTTTTCAGACCGCTCGACGTAATGGAGTCCGTAACGATCGTTGCGCCCGGATGCTCCTCGATCGCGATTGCCGCAATCAGCGCGATAATTCTGTTACGGTTGATCTCCCTGCCGGTCCGATCCACGGCGCCTGCCCGGTCGACATCCGTATCGAATATGATCCCGAAATCTGCGTTCTGTTCCAGAACCGCTTTCCGGATAGAGGCCATTGCCGCTTTATCCTCCGGATTCGGGATATGGTTCGGGAAACTGCCGTCCGGCTCCAGAAACTGGCTTCCTTCCGTACAGGCGGCTTCAATACCTGATCCGCATAAAACCCGCCCGCCCCGTTGCCGGCGTCGACAATGATCCGGAAACCTTCCAGCGGCCGCTCTTCTCCCGTTTTACTCCGAATTTTGCGTACGATGTCGGCGGCATATACCTGTATGAAATCGAGCGTCCGGATTTCACCCGGTCTGCCGGCCCTCGTATAGATCTTCTCCTGCGAAAGTTCCAGAATTTCCGTAATATCGCCTTTCTCGAGTCCGCCGTCTTTCGTGAAAAACTTCAGTCCGTTTCGGTTATAGGGCAGGTGGCTCGCGGTCAACATGATGGATCCGTCGTATTTGTAGCCCTCCATCACGGTGGTCATAAACATCGCCGGCGTGGAACAGAGTCCGCAATTCACGACCGTCACGCCAAGCATGGAAAGCCCCTGCGTTACGGCGCTGCTGAGCGCTTCGGCAGAAAGGCGCGAATCGTTTCCCACCGCAACCGTAAGCTCTGAAAGCAGCCTATCGGTTTTTGCCGCCAGCCAAGCGGCGAACGAGCAGGCGATCTGTTGCACGATTTCGGGCGTAAGATTGACAGACTGTCCCTCGATTCCTTCCAGCGCGACCCCTCTGATGTCGCTTCCGTTTTGCAATTTCTTCCAGGTTTCATTTAACATAATATCGATCTCCTATATATGATTTATTCCTCTATCGCTGCTTTTTGGGTGTTAATCTTATAAATTTCCGCAATATCCGTTTTCGGTTTCCTGTCATAGGTATATAACCCGTTCTGTTCCTGCTCCACATCGTAAAGCTGCGTGTAGCACAGACCGCAGATTTCCGGATTGTCCAGCAGCGCACGCGTCAGCCCGCGGTAACGCTCGTTGAATTCCGCACGATTCTTCGCCGCGCTGCCATAGCTCCAGGACCCCTCTTCCAAAGACAATCCCGTTCCGCCATATTCGCTGATAAATACCGGCTTCGCCCCGTCATATTTCTGCCGGTCTGCGTAATGAGGTTCCTCAAATTTCCCGGTTTCTCCGATCGCCGCATAGCGCGCCGCAAACGTCTGCGGGTTCTGGTCATAATCGTGTACGTCGTGAATATCCGTTTCTACATGAGACACGCCGCTCGTATCGATACAGGGTCTTGTCGGATCCATTGCTTTTGTCTGACGGTACACCATACGGATCAGGTCGTCCTGCTGCCGCGACAGCGGCGTGCCGCAGTCCCACGTCTCATTGAACGGGCACCAGCCGATGATCGCCGGATGGTTGAAATCCCGTTCTATAATTTCCGTCCACTCCGGTAAAATAGAATAAATTGCCTCTTTCCGGGAATGGTCGAGACCCCAGTTCGGATATTCTCCCCAAACCAGATAGCCCATCCGGTCGCAATGGTACAAAAACCGAGGTTCAAACACCTTTTCATGCAGGCGCGCTCCATTGAAACCAGCCTGCATGGAAATTTCGATATCCCGTATCAATGACGCGTCATCCGGCGCAGTGTAAATACCGTCCGGATAAAAGCCCTGATCCAATACCAATCTTTGAAATACGGATTTTCCGTTCAGCAGAAACTTTCTTCCCCGCAGCGAGACCTCCCGCAGTCCAAAATAACTATGTACCTCGTCCCGTCCAAACCGCATCACGATATCATACAGGCGGCCGTGCCCAGGTTCCCATAAATGAATGTCTTGTAAGGGCACCGTGAACAGACGCCGCCCTGCGCAGGCCGGACAGGAAATTCCGCCTGCAGGCTTTCCGTTATATAATATTTCCGCGGTAAAATCCCCGGTTCCGGCAAACTGCGCCGCCAACGTCACCGTCCCCTGCCGCACGTCCGGATAAAACCGTACCGATTCGATCCGCGCGTCGTCCGGGGCAAATTCAAGCCACACGGTCTGCCAGAGTCCCGTAGTCCTCGTATAACAGCATCCGAAAGAATGATATTCCTGCGACTGTTTTCCGCTCGGAATCATGGGATCACGCGTATCATCCTCCGCATAAATCGCAACCGTATTTTCCCCCGGCCGCAGCAGCCGCGTAATATCAAAAGCAAACGAAGAATATCCGCCTTTGTGGCGCCCGGCAAACGCGCCGTTGATCCAGACCTCCGTCTGATAATCGCATGCGCCGATCCGTAAATTCACAATGTTTCCCTGCATCTGCTCTGCGGTCAGAGCAAACGATTTTTTATACCACACAGCCGGCATAAAATCTTTATACCCGACTCCCGAAAGCTTGCTTTCCGGGCAAAACGGCACGCGAATCGTATCGGCAAGCGCCCGGTTCTCCTGCATATACCCTTTCGCTTTGCCGCTTCTCCCCGGATCTATTTCAAATTGCCATACGCCGTTTAAATTCATCCAATCGGTTCTTATAAATTGCGGCTGCGGATGTTCCGGCCTATCAATCGTTCCCATGGATAAAATACGCACTTCCTTTCCGTAAAATGCTCGTTGATAATATCCAGTATAACATGCTTTCCGCAAAATTTCACCTGAAACAAAAATAAAAAATCCCGGCTGTAAAAGCCGGGATAAAATCACTGATGCGATTACGCCATACTTTTTTTCTTGATAAGTACGGTCAGAGCGATTCCAGCAGCCGCGACAATCACGATCAGGCTGACATCGCCCGTCTTCGGAGGCGTGGGATCCTTTCCCGCGTCCGGCTTCGCAGTCGGCGTCTCTGTCGGATCCGAAGGAGCGGGATCCGTTCCGCCGGCGTATCCGTCGCCATATTCGAATGTAACAATCAATACATCCTCCCCATCCACTACCGCGTAAAACGATATCGTGTGGTCTCCGTCGGAATATGCCTGATCCAGATTGAATTTATAGCGGATATAAGTTCCATCAATGATCTGCGCCAGTTTACAGGCATCGACAATGGCCTGCTCCGCCGTTTCAAAATCTTCTTTCTCCATATACTTCGTAGTGCCGTCGATTACGAATTTCAGCCGTTCCAGTTCCATCCCGGCCTTCAGCCCGAGCCAACCGTGAATCTTATCGATCGTGATCCCGTCCGCGTCATAAGGCTCTTCTGCCAATGTCGCCGGGTTGATTCCGTTAAAGCCGCCGCCTACGCCCGCAGGCGCGTCAAGCGTCCAGAATATGATCGGATCCGCCGCGGAAACAGATAAAACGGAAAGTCCCATCGTAAGCAGCACTGCAACAGACAATACAATTGCAACTATTTTTTTCATCGTTCATCCTCCCAATTTTATAAAGAATAGTATAATTATAGCCTTTTGTAAACGACCCATCTACCCCCCTATTCAAAATTTTTTCTAAAACATTTCTCCAAAAATTTCAAATCGAAATACGGCGTAACTTCGTTTCAGCCCGGCAACGTCGAATCCTGAACAGCGCTTACAAACCCTTACTTTCTTTGGCTCCGCCATATACGATCTTCCTTCTCTGATTTTATATTTTTATCCTTTTGATTTGCAGAATGACCGTTAACACAATGCCGGCAGCCGCAATTGCGAGAATAACATTGACGTCGCCCGTTTTCGGAGTATCCGAAGGTTTGGTGCCGGAACCCGGAGTCTGCGTAGGATCTGCCGGTTTTTCCGTAGAACCCGCAGGCGGATCGCTTTCCGTCTTTTCATGGAACGTTATTTTTGTGATCGCGATTCCGTCAAAATTTCCGTTCGGCGTTACGCCTTCTTTCGTCACGGCAAACAGGGAAACATATACGATGCCGTTATAGTCCGAATGAAACGGAATCGTCACCGCCGTATTTCCGTTTGCCCATCCGCCGTTTGTCTGATCTTCAAGGTCCGTCCGGCCGATTATCTTTACATCTTCCAGAGCAGCGCCGTTTTCATCCTGAACCGCGCCGTTCTCCGTGAGCGCCAGATACCCCTGCGCGGAGTCGCCGACAAATACCGCGCCCGCATCCGAACCGTATTCGATCGTGACGGAACCGTATTTACTGAGGTCTAGCTCTCCGACGTTCTGCGTGCCTGCCGGACCCTCGAATTGAATGACGGTCTGGGTATAGAGCGCCGCCGAAAATACATGAATATTGCTTTTGTCCGCCGTTAAAGATTCAAAATCGATTTCCAGATCCCCTGCCGCTGCCGCCGGTAAAATACACAAAGATAACAAACACACACAAGCTATTGCAATCATAATAAATTTTTTCATAACAGTCTCCTTGTACTATATAAAGTATAATTTATATTAACATTTACGTTTTAATTTGTCAACATTTTTTTGCAAAAAATTAATTCGACAAATCAGGAACGCAATCGCTTATGATCGCATCTCTTATCCTCCGTCAGAGAGCAAGGGAAACAGATCGTTATACTATTTCCGCAGGTTTTTGACAACTGCAGATTCCGGAAGAAAGCAAAAAAATACGGGACCTCCGGTTTTCGGACATCCCGTATTTCAATAGCTCCTGCAGCATTTTTAATTAAGCATTGATTCTCTTTTTCAGTACCACGGTCAGAACCAGGCCTGCCGCCGCAACTGCAACGATCATGCTGACGTCGCCGGTCTTCGGAGGCTGTGTGTCTCCTTTATTGTCGTCCTTGTTGTCATCCTTATTGTCGTCTTTGTTATCGTCCTTATCGTCGTCTTTCCCCGGATCGGTTACCGTGCCTTCTCCGTCCGCCGCCGCATAGGCCTGCGCGTCTGCTTCGTTGGCAAACATTGCGATATAAGCAAGATCTACGGAACCGCTTTCCTCTTCCGTGATATTATTTACAAAATCAAAACGGAACCAATTCATCTTCGCAACGGAAGTCCATTCGCTGGAAGCTTCTGTGCTGGCTTTCGTCATATCTACGATTGCGAAATGCCATTCGCCGTCATTCACATAATCAAATGTTTTAAATCCGTGCGCCGTACCGTTATGCCAAACGAACTCACCGTATACTTTCGAATCTACAGTCGTTCTGTATTTCACCAATGCAATCTTGCCGTTCGCCGTGTCGATGGCTCCCATGCTTGACGCCGCAAGATTTCCTCCCTCGGTTCCGGGATAAGTAAAGCCTTCCAGCTGACCCAGAATTGTTGTAAACGTCATATAATCATCTTCCGATACCGACGTACACTGGTCATAAGTATCCGCGCGCCCGTCTTCCACCGGATTCCAAATCCAGGTAGGTTCTGTTGCCGCAAATACGCTGCTGATCGACAATATCGAAACCAACATTGCTGCGACAACAGTAAAAATCAACAATTTCTTTTTCATAAGTACTCCTCCAAAATTTATTTTTCCTGATTCTATTCTATTAAAACAAATTTGTCAATACAATTTACACGGTGGCAACAAATTACAATTTCTCAAATTCTTCCACATTCAATACGAAAAACGTGGCGCCTCCTACGACGACTTCATTGCCCAGCCCGTCGCGGTCAAGGTCCTTTCCGAAAGAATTGGAGGATCTGTTGAGCTGTTTTCGCGTCGAACAATATTTCTTCAGAATTTCTTTAATGCGCTCGGTTTTATCGTCTTGTGTTCCGATCAGGAGCGTTGCGTTTCCCACCATCAGGAATCCGCCCGTGGTGGAAAGCTTCGTTACAAAAAACCCTTCCTGCGTAAGAGCGGACGCAACGACCGCGCTGTCATCATTATTTACGATTGCCAAAACAAGTTTCATAAAAATCCTCCTCTATTTATTTTGATCATAGCTCCGCGTTCAGCAGCGCCATGCTGCGCTTGTCGAGCGCCTTGCAGTCCGTGATCTCATACCGGTTGTCATTGGAATCGCGGACAAGCACTCTGCCATCATAAAGCATCTTGATATCGCTGTGCCGGTTGCGGATTTCAAAGGAACACCTTCCGCGGTCCGTTTCCACGGTCCATTTCAGGATACCATATTTTTCCGAAGAATCAATGAGAGATTTGATTTTGGGGATCATATAATACTCCCGCAGGCACGATTCGATGATTTTTTTCGATTCCGGCATCAAAGAATCGATATTTCTGATGATCGCCTGTTCTTTCCCCTCGGTATCCAAAAGCGTGATATACCGCGTCAGGCCGCTGACGGGGAACAGGCGCCTGGGTTCCAGATTTTCAAATTTTCTTCCGTCGTAAAATTCCGCGTCGACACTGCACATGTCTTTTTTGGTAAAACGCACTTCATCGCCCTCGATATATAACCTTGCCATTCCGGTTCACCGCCTCACTCAAAATTTTCCTGTTCTTTGGACCGCCTGATTTTCTCGGACATCGACTGGATCTCGACGAGCTTGTAATATTTTCCCTGCAGTGCCATTAGTTCCTCATGGGTGCCGTTTTCGATAATCCTGCCCTGATCGACGACAATGATTTTGTTTGCTTTGCGAAGCGTCGAAAGCCGGTGCGCGATCATCAGCGTGGTCCTTCCTTTGATCAGGCGTTCGATCGCCTCCTGGATCAGATTCTCCGTTTCCGAGTCCACGGACGCCGTCGCCTCGTCGAAAATCAGAAGACTCGGATTTTTGAGGACGGCGCGGGCGATGGAGATCCTCTGC